>CADBMV010000032.1 GCA_902795865.1 uncultured Erysipelotrichaceae bacterium
AGTTCGTTAACTTTAGTTTGGATTTCAGTGAAGTCATATCCAGCTTCTTTTAGTTTTTGTTTTCTTTCTTCACCATTGCCCCATTTACCTTCGATAACTTCTTTAGCAATATCTTCAACTTTTGCAAGTTTCTTAGCTAATTCAGCTTCTTTTAGTTTTTCTTCAGCTTCTTTTTTAGCTTTTTCAGCAAGTCTAGTTAATTCGTTAACTTTAGATTTAACATGTAGATAAGTGTCATAACCAGCTTTTTCAAGGTTCTTCTTGATTTCATCATCAGTAGTACCCCAAGCACCTTTCATAACTTCTTTAGCTATTGTTTCCACATCTTTTTTAACTTCTTCAACTTTGTCGTCTGTTTTTTTCTTTAAATTATCAAATAATCCCATAAAAGTTCCTCCTTTGTTATTCTGATAATGTTTAAGTTAAATTATAAAATTGTCAACATCTATCTAAATAAATTATACAATAAGATAATAAAAAAATTGGGCATTTACCCAATTTATTTATTTAATTTCTTTAGTTGTTCAGCAATTTCAGTTAATAGTTTTACTTCTTCACTAGGTTCAGCTGGCTCTTCTTCCTTGACTTCTTCTGGTTTTGTCATAGCGCTCTTAGCTTTGTTTATAGCTTTGATTAAGCTGAATAAACATAATGCAGTTAATAGGAATGAAATCACTGCGTTTAAGAAATTACCAATCGCAATTTGACCAATCTTTAATTGTGAGAAATCAATTTCGCTTCCAAAGATCATACCAATTAATGGTGTAAAAACATCAGCTACTAATGATCCAACAATGGCATTAAAAGCACCACCAACGATAACGCCGACAGCCATATCTATAAGGTTGCCACCAATCGCAAATTGTTTAAATTCTTCAATAAATTTTTTCATATAAGTTCCCCCCTTAATACAGAATATATTATACATTAAATATGTTATAATTTTTTAAGATATACACTTAATATCTTTAGAATGTGAGTTTTTAGGATTATGAAAAAGGCTTTAAAGTGTGCCCTAGATAGAAGGCAAATTGAATATAAAAATTCCTTGGATTTTATTGATGGTTTTGAAATACATCTTTATGGTGATGAAAGAGATGATTTTAGCTTAATAAAAGATATAAAAAAAGAAATATACTCAATCCATTATCCACTTGATAGATGTGACATTATGGAGATTGCGAATGACTTTAAAACTGACTATGCAAAAAAGGTATTTAAGTTATGTAAAGATTTAAATGTGGGATTGGTTGTTCATGCGGAATCTAAATACTATGAGATTATGGGTTCTAAACTAGTTGATGAGTTTTGTGATTATATTAAAGACGAAGATATAACTCTTCATGTGGAAAATTGTTATCGAGACATTGGCGCAATAGAGGCAATTGAAATAAGAAGATATATACGCGCCAGAGTTGGTTTAGAAAAAGTATTCTCTTTATTAGATACATGTCATCTTATGATGTCAGAAATGTCATTTAAATTTGAAGAGATGTCTTTTTCAGAAGCAATCAACAGATATAAATCAAGTAATTTCATTATTCATTTAAATGATTGTATTGGTTCAGGAGAAAAAGAAACTGGTGGAATACATGGAACTAATTTCCATTACAATAAGTATTTATTAAATAACATTTTATGGAAATTATATTGTTTAGAAAAAGATGGTTACTTTGCAAAACTTGTATTAGAGTGCGATGAAGAAGATTTCATTCATAATCCTAATGCAGTAGAACTTGCACATAATATAGATTTATTCTGGAACTCTTATACTGATGAATAGACTTAGAAAAATACTTTTTATTGAAATTGGTACATTTATATTTGCCCTAGGAATAGGTATGTTTATTTTGCCTGCAAAGATATTAACTGGTGGAGTTGCGGGTATTACTGCCTTACTTACAAATTACATAAATATCTCAGAAGATATTATGACCATAATCTTAAACATAGTATTGTTTATATTGGGAAGCATTCTTTTAGGAAAAGAATTTTTTGTGAACACTTTTGTATTTTCAATATCATATCCTTTTATGATTTTATTTGTAACTAGAGTATTACCATCATATGAAGTAGAACCTATTTTAGCTTCAATCTATGGAGGACTAATAGGCGGTATTGGAGTGGGAATAATGTTTAGAAATGGTGGCTCATCTGGTGGTACCGATGCGATTGCATTGATTGTAGAAAAGTATTTTGGAATTAAGGTAAGTAGGGCAATGATGATTATGGATGCCATAACCGTTGTTGCAGGATTATATATTTATGGTTTAAATGCAGTCTTAATTGGATTAATTAGTGTTTTCTTAATGACCTTTGGAATTGAACAAACCATGAATATATATGGCGGTATCATCGCAAAGAAATTTGAAATCATTTCAGATAAGTATGATGAAATTTCTAAAGATATTCATGAAGTTGTAGAAAGAGGTACAACTGTTTTAGATGTGACCGGTGGCTATACAAATGATAAAAAGAAAATGCTTGTAGTAGTAGTTTCTGATGAACAATTTTCTAAGGTAAAATCAATTATCTATAAACATGATCCAAATGCATTTGTGATAATAAGTGATACTAGAGATGTTAAAGGTGAAGGTTTTACTTACGAAGTTAGAATGTAATTAGTTGTAAATTCTTTTATAAGTTTCATAGTATACTTCTAAATCAGATCTTTTTCCAATCATTATATTTTCCATAATCATTTCCTCTCGTATAATATCTTTCCAGATAGGAATTATAGATCCTATCAATCTATTGTTAAGTCCTATGGCCATTCTATAATTCTGTTAT
>CADBMV010000033.1 GCA_902795865.1 uncultured Erysipelotrichaceae bacterium
GCTTTTTCTAATTTAGGATTTAGATTATTCTTCATTAAAAAAACCATGGCAGAGCCAATTGTTGTACCTAGAAATGGAATAATTAAACCAATTAATACTTGCATATAAAAACCATCAACCTTATTCTAAGCCTGTTTTAGGCGGAACGTATATTTTTTCATCAGGTGGATTGTCATCTGGTGGTGGTACATCCACATATGTACTATTAGTTGTGAATACTTGATTGTTTATAGTTGTAGTTGCAGTATTTTCAATAGATGTATCATAAACTAACTTAGACTCATCTACTTTAGTAACTATAGTTAATACAATCTCTTTATTCTTAAGTTTACTTAAGATTTCTTTATCATTGCACTCAACTTTAATTAGTTGACCATCCCTGGTAATAGTTAAATTATCATCATTAATTGAATATGAAACGATAATTAATTCACTAGGAATATTATCTTCAATAATAAATGATTCACAATATTCAGGAACTACTTGAGAAATTGTATAAACAATATCATCTTCAAAATCTTTAAATACAATTCTAGTATCATCATTTACTTTCTTACTAGGTTCTTCTGTATTATATTTACCATTAACGAATAAGTGTGTGTTATTTCCTTGACCAACTATTCCATCAGCTTTATCTATTTCACATATATAATCTTCAGGATCTTCACTTATTTCATATTTAATGTCTTTATATATTTCTATTTCTATTTCTTGATTATGTTTAAGCTTAACAACTCCAATACCATTTTCATCGAAAGCTACACCACTAAAGTTACCACTTACTGGTTTATTCTCCTTATTAGTTAACTTAATAGTAAATGTGAATTCTTTATTTTCATCTGCACCATTACCAGTAACTTCTTTACGAAGAATAATAGAAGCCTTATCTCTGGTATTAATTAGATTAAAGTTATCAACAACAGATGTATATCCTTCAATTTCTTTTTCAACAACTCTATAAGTATATGGTGAATCAAATTCATCGTTCAATTGTAGATCAAGATAATAGAATGTATTATCTTCCCAAATAGGTTCTGCATCAACTATTTCTTCATCAAAATTATCTGAGTATCTATATAAGATTAATTCAATTTCATCAGGATTATTATGACTTAATCCACCATCTAACCATGATTTACCACCAGATACAACAGCGTGTTCAACATTAACGTAACTAATTTCAGGGTTTTCTCCATATATTATAGTACCTGATACTTTTCGATTACTTATTGTAGAGTTTTCTGTATTTGTAGTGACAGATGACACAAAACCATCTCTAACATAATCTTTTTCTTCAATACTGTATGTCGCATTAATTGGTAAATCATAAGCTTCAAATACTTCACCATGTCTTATAACAATAGTTCTATCAATTACACCTGATTCATCAGAAATAAACTTTCCTAAAGATGTTTCATAATATGTATTTGGCAATAGATTTTCAATTGTTATATCAAACTCAAATTCATAATCATAATTATTTCCAATAACTTGTTTACTTACATACAAATCTTGATATTTATTTATTTCGTTAGTAAATATAACAATATTCTTTTCCTTGTTAGATATTGTTTCTTCTTGTGTTGATAAGTCTTTATTAGCAATGTAATTTTGATCTGTTTCTTTGTTTATTGAAACATTATTTTCATCAATTATTTGATATGAAGTAATATAATCACCACCAAATTCTTTAACTATATATTTCGTACCAAATGGAATATCTGTAAATACTACTTCTTCATCAGATTTCAATTCCACATTAACAAGTGCTTCACCAGCTTTAGTCGAAACAAAAGAATCACCATTGCTCATAAAGTATTCAGTATTAGTTTTTAAATTACTAAAGCCTATTTCAAAAGTATACTTTGAGTCGTCAATATAATTTCCTTTAGTTTCTTTTCTTAAAACTAGTTCAGTTTTTGTTTCATCAATATATTTATTTGTAATAGTATGATTTCTATCATAAGTATTGCCTCTATAGAATGTCTCATAGTTTTCAAATTCTCCAACTTCTACAATTGAATAATCAGACATTGTTAAGTTATTGAATACTTTAATTTCACCATCTTTTAATTTAAAATAACCTACACCATTTTTGAAGAAAACATCATCAGTATAGAACGTTTCTATTGAATAATATCCTAGAGCTATTCTAATCAAATATTCTTTATCTTGTTCACTATCAGGTATTTCTGCAGTACCCGATGGTAAACCTGCAGCTTTAATCCTTGCAAAGAAGCCATATAAATCTGAATAATCAGTATTATATGAAGATGAGAAATAAAAAGTAACATATTCTCCTTCAATTCTAAAGTGATATGTATTCTCTTCGTGATTTCCATATGGTTTAGTTATTACAAAACTCGCATCATAAGTATTTCTACTATACGCTGGACTATTAGGATCATTAGGATCGCCAGAGAACACATATAAAGTGCCTCCAAAACCAGCGGTTAAAACAATATCTAAAGCTTCAGCACCTTCAATATGTGCGTATTTAAGAACAGAATTTCTAGAATTAAAATTTGAGTACAACAAACCATCATCATCTAAATTATCAGAGTGCACAACAATACTATCTTCTATATCTGTTGGTGCATATAAGTTTCCAGCTTCTACAGTTTTAGCTATATAAATTTTACTTCCATTATTAGATGTATTTTCAACAGTCACGGTTTTATTCAAATCATTTTCATCATTCAGTACAACATAACCTGTATCAGTTTGGAAAGTATAGCCATTCATTGGTTCCTCATATACATAATATTTTCTAGTATCATCAAGTACTTTAAACTTATAATACTGAGTATTGTATCCTTTTGTGATCCATCTATCATCAAAAGAAATATATTCATATTCTCCATTACCAAGATCTTTCATTCCGTTATCATCAAAATCATAAATACTAGATAATGTATCTAAAGGAATTGTAGAAATATGAATTCTAGGTGTACTTCTATTGTAATAATAGTAATCATTCCATTGTTTTCTAACGATTAATTCGCCTTCTTTTATAACATCGTTTTCAAAATAGAAAGAATTCCTATCTTTTGATTCTAATTTTGGTATCTTTACTTTTCCAGTAAAGTCAATCGAAACATCATATACATCATTATCTAAATAATATTCATTTCCATCATCAGCAACAGCAATTTCTCTTAAAATGTAATTTCCTTTTTCAATATTTGTGAACTTTGCAATACCGTTTTCATCAGTAGTTACATTGATATTAATCTCATTATTAAGATCAGATATGCCATATAGATTAAACTCTACTCCTTCTATATGAGTATCATGATCTCCCTTTAATACTTTATCAATTTCAAACTCCCAATAACGAGGTTCGTTTTGAATGATCCATTCACCATTTATTTGACCAACTTGATATAGTCTATCTCTAAATGCTAAACCAGGCTCTTTAACAACAACAGAACCATCTTCATTGACATATACTTCCCAAACAGTTTCATTCAAAACGTAGTTTTCATTTTGCTCAATTTCTCTTAATGTATACGAACCTTTTTCAATATCGTCAAAAATTAGATGACCTTCATTGTTTGAGGTTGCATATAATGAGTAATTTGTTCCATAATCAGAAGTACCTTCCAATTTAAATACAGTATCAGATATAGGTTTATCAGCATCTAAATTCGCAAGATTAACCCAAACAACAGGTACGGTCTTTGCATAAAAATTATACATAGCTTGGTTAATTGGATCTTGTTCATAGAAGAATATGCCCTCAGGATATCTTGTAGGATAATAAGGTTCTAACCAGTTATAGTCAGTATAGCTCGCTTTATCTTCATCAACATAAAGTATGCTTTCACTATCATCATCAAAATATGCTAATAAATATTTAGATGTCCATGTTGCACCATTATCACTTGTATAGAATGGCCAGTTATATTCCGTAGTTCTGAGTGCTGTAAGTTTAAATAAATCCCATAAAAAACCATCATCTTTTCCAATGATATAAGTATCTCCATATGTAAAATCACCGATATCATCAATATCATCGTGTTCAAAATCAGAATATGATAAAGGAATTGCTTTTGTAACGGCAGTTTTTATATTTTCTTCAACTAATGTTTGGCTAATACTTCTAGCATATTTTTTCCAATGCGATCCATAAACAGGGAATTCTGATTCTAGAGCTAATTTACTTAACTCAGGTTTATCAGATAAATAATTTTCGCTATAAATTCTAACTGTGCCTCTTTCAACAATTGGATTTGTTCCAGTATTCCAGAACATAACATAACTATTAATGTAATTAGTATAGCTATTAGTAAAGAATTTATAATAATAAGGTTCACTTTGAGCTAAAAGAGCTCTATTATTTATATCATCTCTAACTAAAACATAAAATTCTTTATTATCTATTCTAACTGTTTTATTTGATTTAGGTTCAATTTCAAGTATTTTAGAAATAATCTTTTTCTGTTTTACTGTTGTACCTTCTTCAACTTTTAGTATTCTTAACTTACCGGTTATTCTTTCGACGTTTGTAAATGTATATACGCCTTGTTCATTAACTATATTACCATCAATCCATACATTTCCATCATTTTTAACAGAAACTTTGTGTACAGTTTTATCTAAAACCCAGTCGCTTGGACAATCTACTTCAATTAAATCATAATCACCTAGTTCAATATCATTAAAGGTAATTCTTCCTTTAATGTTTGTTGTTTTCATAATATTAACATTAGTACCATAAGCACTTGTTCCTTTTAATAGATATGAAACTCTATTTATGGATTCATTATGATCATCAGCATTCACTTTATGAATTGAGAAATCTTTAACAACCTTATATCTAATAACTGTATAATCTTGATGAATAAAGAAATGTGTTTCTCCTCCTTTAGAATCTATTATTGTATCTTCTAAATATACGTTATTAAAAGTTCTTGGCATAGTTGTACCTTCATTATCTAAAGAATCAGGTGCTTTCATATATAGCACTGCTTCTATAGAAGCAGAAGAAGGTAAAACAAAATTATTTCCATTAGAATCTTTTCTACAATCTATGGCAATAGCCTTAGCTTTAGTAATGTCGCCAAACACAGACATTTCTTTCCAAACACTACTATCTGATATATCATGATTCTCTTCGATATTTAAGTTTTCAATAGAGCTTAAATAAACAACTGGCTCAATTCCCATTTGTTTTAATTGAGATACATCAACAGATTGTAATGTACCATGCCATTCGCTACTTAAAAATGAACCATCTGGTTGTTCTGCAACATAATTTTCAATAGAATCAAAAAATATAATATCTTTTGATTTTGTTGAAGTAGTGTTTTGGAAACGTAATCTATATGAATAATCTCCACTAATTCTTGTATAAGTATCATAACTATAATCTTTATCAAAACTATCTTTAACTTTCTTATGTAAATTAGCTGCAGCTGAAGAAATAAAAGAAATATCTATACTAGTTTCAGCATAAATAAATCGTTTTTCGCCATATTGATCAATAATGTCTTTGAACAAATTTAATTCATTGTTATAGCCTCTATATCCAGGGTTTATTTCCGATAATTCATCATTACCTGTTTTATAAATTACTGGATTATATATATATTTACCCCAGTCAAGGATTGCGTCCCATGAATGAATGGTGTCAAAAGATAATGAAAATTTCGATCCTACAACATCTATATCAACAATTAATAAAGTTCGTCCAGTGTTGTTGTAATTATCAATAGTTGTAATATTACATAAACTCAAATCAATTGGAACTTCATCATCTGTTATAACAATAGAATTACGATCTAAAATTGCTCCTCCTGGAAGTAAATCATAAAATGTTCCACCGTTTTGTTCGATAATTTCATCTCTTTCGTTGTTCAATACTCTTTTTTCATACATATCAATATTCCAGCCAATTTTAAACTGTCTAAAATTAACTGAATTTGACTTAGAGTTAACGCTTTTTTGAATGTAAGAACGGGTTTTATCTAAACTTTTTGATATATAGTTAGTCGCTGATTCGCTTCTATTTAAAATTTTCTCATGTTGATAATCATAAAAATTAGATGTTTCAGAATTCAATATTGCTATAGATTCCATATCTTTAATGTAATCTAAAACTCTTGTAGAATTTTTAAGTCTTATGTTTGGAACACACATAACTTTTGTAAAGTAATGATTCGACTCAAAACAAGCCTTATAACCAACGCAATTAACTCCTTCTTTGAATATTAGTTTATAACCAATTATTGAACTGACATAATTTTGATTATAAGTATATTCTCCAGTTAACATATTTTTTGATGCAATCTCTATGTAAGTTGGATCGTCATTAAAACGTCCGTATAGAATTAAAACATCATCATCTAAAAAAGTGCCAGTTTTTTCTTCTACAAATGATAAGGAATTCTCATTAAAATACGCATCATGAATCTCAACATTGAATGCTATACTGTCAATTTGAAAATCGTTATAGTCTAAAACAAATGTATCTTCTGTTATAACAGGTATTCCATATGTGTCATTATCAAAACCAACATTTGGGTTTGGAAAATTACTAGCTTCTTCATATAGAATAAAAGTTTCATCTATCGTTTCAAATAACACTTTATTTTTTCTATAATTATTCGGATTAGTATCATCATCATTTTCATCTAAAGTCCAGGAATAAGGAAAACCTTCTGCCCAAACAGCATAATCCAAATTATCTAAGTACTTAAGGTCACCATTAATAAATTTATGTAAATCATATCTTGAATAATTTTTAGCAACCATTCCTAAATAATCAAAACCATTTTTACTATTATATGATCTATCTGCTCGTTTAAAAGATGCAAAATCTCCTGGTGGATATACAAATGATGGGTTTTCATATCTCCACTGATAGGATGCGGTCGAATAAGAAGTTGAATTATAATCGCTACGATCATATGGAACAACTTCTCCTTGTACACTATTTTCGATATAAAGTGTATTCTCTACCTCAGTATTCCATAAAGATTTATCGTGTTTTGTTAAAACATAATCCATCCTACTTCTGTTAGTGGTGTTATAATCCTTCCTCGTTAAATTTGAAAAGAATTTCTCACCTTCTAATTTATAACCAACAATACTTCCTAATAGTTTGCTAGCGGTTGCGTACTCATTAAGAGCGAATTGAAAAGGTTGAGTTAAATTTGGAAGAAAAGAAGTATATACTGGCCAAACTAGATAATTATATTTATCAGCATCCTCTATAGGATCTCCCCAATCACTATTCCACTCCTCATACATAGTAGGTTTTTCTTTAGTAGTAGATACGATTTGAGCAGTAGTATTTATATAAACAGGGATTTCATTGCTATTTTCAGAGACATTTACTTCTTCTCCTAAAGCGTTGGTAATTTTTGCTTTAATAGTTGCTTTAAAAGGATCGGAAGCATCTTCATAATTATCTGGTCTAGTAGCCCATGATGGTCTTTGCCACATATCTCTATATTCTAGAGTGCTTTTACTTGTAATATATTTAAGTTGAATAAAAGCGTTCTCACCAGTGTGATATTTATTAAAGTTTTGAATTACTATTTCATTACCATCAACGAAATAACAATAATTTATGTCATAAGAAATTGGGACACCTGCATCAACATCTTCTTTTGTAGGTATAGACATTTCTATTTCATCAGCATAATTTCCTTCTCTATCTTTTAAAATATGTAAAGGTATTCTAATCTCTACATCATATTCATTTATAGAATATTGTCCAGAAAGAGCAAAATCTATTTGAAATATGAAACCATGTCCGCTACTAGGAGATTCAGCATTCCATACATATTTACCATTTTCTATTTCAGCACCACTAACTAAACTAATGCTAAACTCTCTAATCTCTAAATCAGGAATTGGATCATCTGCATTAATAGTGTTATATGTTAAAAAACTATTAACAATAATTAATAAAGATAATGCAATTCTTACGATTTTAAAAAATACTTTATTCAAGAAAACCTCTGAATAAATTATATAAATATTTTATTAATAAAACAACGCTCCATTTAGGAGCGTTGTAATTAATTATACTTCCTTAACTCTTGCTTCAAGATTCGCAAATCTCTTCTTAGCATCTTTCTTAGCTTTTTCATATAAAGCTTCTGCTTGTTCAGGATTTACTTTTAATAAGTTATTATATCTAGCTTCATCCATTAAGAAGTCTTGGAATTTATCGAAATCAGGAGTCTTGTAATCGATTGTTAGAGGAGATTGCTCGTTACGAGGATCATATCTATA
>CADBMV010000034.1 GCA_902795865.1 uncultured Erysipelotrichaceae bacterium
ACATCGGTCTCCAAAACCGCTAGTGTGGGTTCAACTCCTACCTCCCCTGCCATTTATTGAAACAAACTACTCATCAGAGTAGTTTTATTTTAGAAGTCTAATTTTTCTTGATTATTATATACAAAGTATAAAGTTAACATAAAAGTCAGTATCTCACATACTACAAATACATACCATACACCTTTAGCGCCAAATAATAATGGAATAATAATTACAGAAGCGTTTTGGAATATAACATTTTCAAATAAGGATAATATAAAACTATTTTTATGTTCACCAATAATATTTGCGACTTCTTGTACTAAAACATTAAAACCAAAGAATAATAATGATAATGGATAGATATTTAAACCATAAGAAACCATATTCTTAACATTATCTGATGATAATTCAGTTAAATAAAGAAATAGTATTATCTTTTTAGAAGAAATAATTAATAATATTACAAAAATAACTAAACTATATATTAGTTTTATAGATTGAAGGCAAATCTTTTTAAATTTACTATTATTCTTTTCACCATAACTATATGAAATAATTGGTGAAACAGATCCTAATAAACCAAAATAACAAGATGTGAACATCCATACGACATTAGAAACAATTGTATATGCAGCAACTAACTCTTCTTGTCCTAAAACCAAGTTAACTCTATTTGTAATATAACTACTTATTGATATTGCGATTGAAGTAAAGAATTGTACCCTACCGTATTTAAGAACACTCTTTAATAAATCTGTAATATTTGATTTAGGTTTAACAAGATGTATTTCATTATTCTTATTTAAATAAAAGAACAAAGCAAATATAAATACTGCAATATTTCCTAATAGATTAGAATATGCAGCACCTTTCATACCAATATTTAATCTAACAATAAACAACCAATCAAAGAATATTTGAAAACAAATATTAATAACTTGACTAAACATCGCAAATTTTGGTTTTCCAGCAATAATATAAAATGAATTAAAAATAAAATTAACTAATACTATAGGTAAATATATTACATAAATATGAAAGAATTCTACAGCATAAGGAAATAATAATTCTGTAGCACCCAAAAAAGATAATAGTGGTCTTAATACAACAGAAAAAATAATTGATAATAATATTCCAATAGAAAAAACAAATATTATCATTGTGCTAAAGTCTGAATTAGCTTCATCATTTTTACCTTCACCCATTTTGATTGAACAAACCGTAGATATTGAGCCCATAAGCATGTTTAAAGCATCTACCATCATAAATAGTGGTAAACAAATTGATAAAGCTGCCAGTGCGTATTGTCCTAAGTACCTTGAAATAAATAAACCATCATCTAAAGTAGATAAAAAAGATACCACAAGACGTGTAAACACAGGTAAAGATACAAATTTTAATAATTCAAGTAAAGAAAAATCTTTTCCTATTGTTGTAGTGTTAGACATAAGCCCTATTATAACAAAAAACTGATATATTACTACATCAGTTTTGTGACTAATTGTTCTAATAGAGTATCATTATAGTTTTCAATATATCCTTCATCTGCATCATTAGCTAGTTCAGGATCCATTGGAAGCTTACCTAATACTTCTAGACCATATTTCTTAGCAGTATTATCAGTTTCATCATTTTTATATAGTTTTATTTCGTGATCGCAATTATCACACTTAATATAAGCCATATTTTCAATTAAACCAGTGATTGGTTTATTTACTTGTTTAGCCATATTGATAGCCTTACCCACTACCATAGAAACAAGTTTTGAAGGAGTTGAAACCATCACAAATTCATCCACTGGTAATTGTTGAATAACAGATATCGCAATATCTGATGTGCCAGGAGGCATATCAATTAATAAATAATCCAATTCAGACCAATGTACCTCAGTATAGAATTGAGTAATCATATTACCCAATATTGGTCCTCTCCACAACACCGCATCATCTTCATTTTCTAACATCATATTTATAGATACTACTTTAATACCTAATTTAGTTATTGCTGGATAGATTCCTGTTTCATCGCCTAATAATTGTTCAGATAAACCAAACATCTTAGGTATACTAGGACCAGTTATATCACCATCCATAATTCCTACACTATAGCCTTTTCTTGCTAACTCGATAGCTAATAAAGAAGTAACCATTGACTTACCAACGCCACCCTTACCAGATAAGACGCCAATAATCTTTTTAATCTTAGTATCAGCTGTTGGTTTTATTTCAGGTGCAGTTCTGCTTGAACAATCTTTATTGCAAGACCCACATGCACCACCGCAATTTAATTCAGACATAAAAATACCTCCACAAATATGATAGCACAATGTAAAATAATGATATGAAAATTGCTATATCTGCTTGTTTACTTGGTGATAATGTTAGATATGATGGTTCTAATAAAAAGAATAATGAAATTATTAAACTATTAGCTAATCATGAATATATTAAAATATGTCCTGAAATACTCAGTGGTTTTAAAATACCACATGAAGCTTTAGAAAGAAAAAATGATAAAGTATATACCAAATCACATAAAGATGTAACTGCTAAATTAAATAAAGGTTCTGCTAAGGCTTTAAAACTTATTGAAGGATGTGACATTGCAATACTTAAAAGTAAATCACCTAGTTGTGGATATAAAAAGATATATGATGGAACTTTTTCAAATACTTTAATAGATGGTAATGGTATATTTACTGATATGTGTATAAAAAACGGTATAGAAATCTATACCGAAAATGATTTAGAAATATTAAATGAATTATTAAAATAAATCTGAAAAATAATCTAAAAGAAAATGTGCACAACCATCTTGGTTATTGGTTAAATCAGTGATATAGTCAGCACATTTTTTTGTTTCTTCTGCACCATTTTTCATACAGACACCAATTCCAGCTGTAAGTAATAATTCATTATCATTATTCATATCACCAACTGCTATAACATCATTTAAATCTATGTTATTATGTTCACAAAACATCTTTAAAGCATTACCTTTATTAGACTTTGCATGCACAAATTCCATCATTGTTGTTTGAGTCTTACAAGCTCTATATCTATCATTTGATATTTGATTAGCTAAAGGTTCAATCTTTTTCATTGTTTCTTCATCTACTCTAAACATTAATTTACCACATGGTTTTTCCCATAATACTTCAAGTGGAACTATGACATTACCCATTTTATTTCTTTTTTTAGAACTTAAAGCCATTTCATCTTCATATAATAAATAACGTTTGCCTTCTCTATATATTGATGCATTTAAATCAGGAAACTTTCCTAACATCTTATCGCATATATCTTTTACATCTTCACTAGATAGTTCATATAGATGTTTAATATCATTTTTATCTAAATCATAGTATTCTGAACCATTTAAACCAATTAATAAAGAAAATGAAAAAGGTAAATCCCATTCATTAACTATCTGTTTGAGTTGTAAGACATCTCTTCCAGAAGCAATACCTAATTTAATACCCTTTTCATTTATTTTATTTAATACATCAATTGTATAATCAGATGGTTTAACACTACCATCTCTTGTTAGAGTTCCATCAATATCAAAGACTGCAAGTTTAATCATATCTGAATAAATCATCGCTTTCTTCTTCTTTAGAATATTCAGGAAGATCTGGTAGTTCATTTAATGTATATAACTTAAATGAATCCATGAATTCTTCTGTTACTTCATATAAAATAGGTCTACCTGCTGCTTCTGATCTGCCAGCTTCTCTAATAAGATTGCGTGCTTGTAGCTTTCTAAGCATTACATCTGCACTTACACCTCTTAACTCTTCTATTTCAATTCTAGTTATAGGTTGTTTATAAGCAATGATCGCTAAAGTTTCTAATGCAGCTTGAGATAAAGTGTTAGGCTTAGATACACCAAATAATTCTTGGGCATATGGATATACATCTTTCTTAGTAATAAATTTGTATACTGAACCATAACCAACTAATTCAATTCCAAATAATTCACTAGAATATTTTCTTTGGATGTTTTCTAGAATAATCTTTGTATCTTCAATAGATTTATCAATCGCAAGTGATAATTGTTCAATTCTAGCACCATCTTCACCTACCACATATAATAAACCTTCAACTATCGCTTCAATATTACTAGGTTGAGCAACTGTTTGTTTCTTAATAACTTCTACTTTTTTTACTAGACTATTATTGTCTAACCAAATCTTTTTTTCATTTGGTGTCATTTCTCTACCAATACTATAAGCTCTAATCATGATTGCTACCTCTTCTAAACCATATATTTTCATTGTCATCAATACTAAATGTTAAGTAATGATCTTTTGCCATATCTAAAATCGCAATAAATGTAATCACATATTCATGAATATTATCACAATCTTCTAATAATGTTTCAAAACTAAATGTTTCAGGAAGATCTTTTAGTCTTGCCTTAATTTGTAAAACACGATCTTCTGGTGATAATTCTTTTTGTGTGAACTTTATATCTAAAGGTCTGGTTAATTGTAGTCTTCTTAAGACTTTATTCATAGCCTTTAATAGATCGTAAGGATCACCTTCTAATTTTTGTGTTTCAACATCATTTTGATGTTTAATAATCTCATCAAAAGAAATAGGTTTAGCTAATTGATCTTGTCTTTCGATAAATGAATCATATAAAGTAGAAGACACTTCTTTATATTTTTGATATTCAAGTAATCTTCTAACTAACTTATCTTTAGGATCTTCATAATCATCATCAATTTCATCATCTTTTCTAGGAAGTAATTTTTTAGATTTATATTCTATTAGAGTTGCTAGTTCTACTAAATATTCACTTTCAACTTCCAAATGTAGTTCTTCCATTTGATGAAGATAATTAATGTATTGATCAGTTAAAACTTCCATATCCAAATCAAAAATATCTAATTGTTGCTCATGTATTAAATGAAGCATTAGATCTAAAGGACCTTCAAATTTAACTGTTTCAACTTCAAAACCCATCCCACATATTATACCATTAATTTGTGCTAT
>CADBMV010000035.1 GCA_902795865.1 uncultured Erysipelotrichaceae bacterium
ATTTCCGTTTATTAAATCACAAATATGAAATAAGTCTAATAAATAAGTTATTAAGTTCAAAAGCGGAAGTTAGTATTAGAATTTACGGTGTATTTTGATAGGTACATTATTTATTAGGTATATATTTAACGGACAAATATTTAAATATATTCTTAGTAATGTTTTTAGTTCTTATAAAAAAATAGAGTGGATATTTATCCACTCTATTCATCTATTAATTATATTAGTCAAATCTTTCTCTATTTTTGTTGTATGTTGTATGCAACAACTCATGAGCTAGATGAGAATTTGGCTCACCAAGGAATTGTTTATATAATTCTTGGATTTGACTATTGTTATGAGATTGACGAATAACTTGTCTTTCATCTTCGCTATATAATGCATTAGCACGTTTAGCTTTGTATGTATCTAAGATATCATCATCTTCATTTGGTAAGAAGCAAGGTTTTACATATGATTGACCACCACCGTTGATACAACCACCTGGACAACCCATGATTTCAATGAAATGATATTTAGATTTACCTTCTCTGATTTCATCTAGAAGAACTCTAGCTGATCTCATACCAGATGCGATAGCTACATTAACTGTAGTACCATCGATATCAATACTAGCTTCTCTAATTCCTGCATCATTTCCTCTTACTTCGCTAAATTCGATCTTGCCATATTCTTTATTAGTTAGTTTATAGTAAACAGTTCTTAAAGCTGCTTCCATAACTCCACCTGTTACACCGAATATTACACCTGCACCTGAGTATTCACCCATGATGTCTTGATCCCATTCTTCATCAGGAAGTTTATTGAAGTTAATACCAGAACGTTTAATTAGTTTTCCTAATTCTCTTGTAGTTAGTACTGCATCAACATCCTTACCATTTTCGTTTTCCATCTCTGGACGATCTTTTTCAAATTTCTTTGCAGTACATGGCATAACTGATACAACAAATACATCTTTAGGATCATATCCTTTTTGTTTAGCCCAATAAGATTTAATTATTGCGCCTTGCATTTGATGTGGAGACTTACAAGATGATAAGTGATCTAATAAATCACCATAATAATATTCAGCATAGTTTACCCATCCTGGTGAACAAGATGTGATCATTGGTAAAGTACCACCATCTGTTAAACGATGTAATAACTCAGTACCTTCTTCCATGATTGTTAAGTCTGCACCAAAGTTAACATCATAACATCTTTCAAAACCTAAACGTTTTAAAGCAGCGATCATTTTACCAGTAACTGGTGTACCAATCTTCATGCCAAATTCTTCACCAAGTGATGCTCTTACAGCTGGAGCAACTTGTACTACTACATGTTTACCAAGTCTGAATGCTTCATCAACTTTATCAATTTCACTAACTTCCATTAATGCACCAGTAGGACATACTGTTGTACATTGTCCACAAAGAATACATGGAGAATCTTTAAATGATCTATTTTCTGCTGGACCCACAATTGTATTAAATCCACGTTTTTCAAAACCTAGTACTGATAAACCATGTGCAGCATCACATCTAGCGATACATCTACCACAAAGAATACATTTTGAAGTATCACGTTTAATACTAGGAGTTAACTGATCAACTGTAACTGGAGTTTTAGCACCAGGATACATATTTTCTCTTGCACCAGTTAATTTAGATACATGTAGTAATTCACACATACCATTCTTATCACATTCTTGACAGTTTCTATTATGATTTGAAAGTAATAATTCAACTGAAGTTCTTCTAGCAGAAGTAGCTTTAGGTGAAGAAATAGTTACATTCATACCTTCAGAAACTGGATATACACAAGATGCTACTAATCTTTTTGGACCTTGTCCTTCTTGTGCTTCAACTAGACATACTCTACAAGAAGCAAGTGAACATTCACCATGGTTATATGCACAAAGTGAAGGGATTTCAAAACCACATTTTCTTGCAGCTTCAAGGATTGTCATACCTTTTTCAACTTGATAAGGATGACCTTCAATATTAATATTAATTAATTCCATCTTTTATCCCTCCTACTGTTTAGAAATAGCGCCAAACTTACATGTAGCTATACATGCGCCACACTTAACACAAGCTACAGGGTCAATATGCATTGCTGGAAGTTTCTTTCCAGGTGCAACATATTCAGGTTCAATTAAATGAATTGCATCTGCAGGACATCCTTTTTGACACATCTTACAACCAAAGCATTTATCCTTATCAATTACATAAGACATTAAATTCTTACATACATGAGCAGGACATTTCTTATTAACGATATGTTCAACATATTCATCATAGAATGCATTTAATGTTGAAAGAATTGGATTTGGTGCAGTTTGACCTAAACCACAAAGTGAATTTGTCTTAACATTATCTGCAAGTTCTTTTAAGGCTTCTAAATCTTCCATAGTGCCATTACCTTCAGTAATCTTTGTTAAGATTTCTAACATTCTCTTTGTACCAATTCTACAAGGTGAACACTTACCACATGATTCATCACAAATAAATTCCATATAGAATTTCGCAACATCAACCATACAGTTGTCTTCATCCATAACAATGGCACCACCAGAACCCATCATTGATCCAGCTGCAACCAAGTTATCATAATCGATTTGTGTATCTAAATCCTTAGCAGTTAAACAACCACCTGAAGGACCACCTGTTTGAATAGCTTTAAATTCTTTATTATTAGGAATACCACCACCAATATCATAAATTAATTCTCTTAAAGTAGTACCCATAGGAACTTCTACTAAACCAACGTTATTGATCTTGCCACCTAAGGCAAATACTTTAGTTCCTTTTGATTTTTCAGTACCAACACTCGCAAACTTACTAGCACCTTCTCTTAAGATATAAGAAACGCTAGCTAGAGTTTCAACGTTGTTTACACAAGTTGGATGACCCCATAAACCTTTTACTGCAGGGAATGGAGGTCTAGGTCTAGGCATACCGCGTTTACCTTCTATAGAATTTAATAATGCAGTTTCTTCACCACACACAAAGGCGCCAGCACCAAGTCTGATATGCACTCTGAAATTAAATCCTGAACCTAAGATGTTGTCACCTAATAGGCCAACTTCTTCCATAGCTTTAATAGCTAATTTTAAACGATTAACGGCGATTGGATATTCAGCTCTTACATAGAAATATCCATCTTGAGCACCAATTGCATAACCACCAATCATCATTCCTTCAATAACCGCAAATGGATTACCTTCGAGAATTGATCTATCCATGAATGCACCTGGGTCACCTTCATCACCATTACATACTAAATATTTTGGACCTTCGATATCTGGAACAAATGACCACTTTCTTCCTGTAGGGAATCCAGCGCCACCTCTTCCTCTTAAACCTGAATCCAATACTTCTTGGATAACTTGTTTTCTATCCATCTTTAAAGCTTTAGCTAAACCTACAAATGCACCATCACCTAAAGCTTCATCGATATTTTCAGGATCTATTGCTCCACAACCATGTAAAGCAATTCTCATTTGTTTCTTATAGAATTCAATATCATCCTGTTTTGTAACTTTCTCATTAGTTCTAGGATCAACATATAATAGACGATCAACAATTTCGTTGCCCTTCAAATCTTTTTCTACTATCTCCTCCACATCATCCATAGAAACCATGCGATATAGTGTATCTTCAGGGTATATTTTTACAAATGGCCCTTGTGAACAGAAACCAAAACAACCAACCTGATTTACTGTAACCTTATCAGATAAACCTTCTTGTTCAATCACTTTAGAGAATTTTTCTCTAATTTCATCAGAATGCGAAGATAAACATCCTGTACCACCACAAAGCACTACATGACGTTTACCATCTTTACCAGTAAACTTATCATCTAAACACTTTGTACATGCAGCTTGTTTTTCTTGCAATTGTTCAAAACTTTGAATTCTTTCGCTCATTAGGCAGCTCCTTCATTCTTATACAAGTCAATCAAACCTGGAACTTGATCTACTGACATCTTAGGATATACAGTTCCATTAATTTGAACGGCTGGAGCAATACCACAAGCTCCGATACATCTTAAAGCATCTAAAGTAAATAAACCATCTTCACTAGTTTCACCTGGTTTAATACCAAGCAACTCAGAGAATTTGTCTATAACTTGTTGAGCTCCTTTGACATAACACGCTGTTCCTAAACAACAGCCAATAACGTTTTTTCCCTTTGGTTTAAGAGAAAAGAACGAATAAAAAGTAACCACACCATAGATTTCCGCAACCGCAATACCAGTTTTTTCAGAAACTAATTCTTGTACTTCCAAAGGAATATAACCATATTCTTTTTGGATATCAGACAAGATCATCATCAATGGAGTTTCTTCATCCTTGTAGCGATCACATATCTCTGTGATTACCTTTATTGCTTCACCACTTAGTTTAGCCATTATAAAATCCCTTTCCTATTAATAATAAATATATATTAATTATATAGTAAAAGGTGCTCAAAAAAAACTGCCTTAGCTAAATATTTATAATTTCAGCATTAAGCAGTTTTGCCTCTAATTCATCATGCCCAGAAACTATCAGTTTTACCCCTTTAGATAGTATTAAATTAGACATTTTCTTCATCATTTTCTTATCTAAACCACTAAAAGGTTCATCTAGCAGCAATAAATCTGCACCATACAATAAAGCCCTAGCTAAACTCACCCTTCTTGCCATACCACCAGATAATTGTTTAACACTTAAACTTCCATCTATTTCAATTTCTTTTAGTATTTTATCTACTTCATTTATATCATCACAAACTAATAATAAATTATCTTTAACATTTAACCATGGCAAAAGTCTATCTTCTTGAAACATAATACTGATTTTCTTAAAATCGTGTTCAATAGTTCCATTATCTGGTTTAAGTAAACCAGCAATCAATTTTAATAAAGTACTTTTACCTTTACCAGATGCACCCATTATATAAGTTGAATCACTATTAAAATTTAAATCTAAATGATCAAATACTATCTTATCTTCATATTTAAAACTAAGATTTCTAATTCTCATTGATATATCCTCTTAAAAACCTCTTAATTAATATTTCGATAGTTGAACTCAAAATAATCACAACTATAGTCCATGCGAATAATTCACTAGTTTCTAAATATATTTTTGAATAATATAATTTAGATCCAATAGATCTTTTTGGTAAAGACAATACTTCTGCAGCTATACCAGATTTCCATCCTAAACCCATAGCACTAATTAATGCAGATAAAAATGCTGCTTTAATACTAGGATAATAAATATTCTTAAGTGTTTTTATAAAACCAAAATTATAAGCTTTAGCCATTTCTAACAACTTATAATCAACACTATAATATTCATTTAATACATTCTCATAAACTATAGGTATAACCATAAGCATCACTATTAAACTAACTACCGCATTTTTTCCCATCCATAGCAAAGCTAGAATAATAAATGAGGCTACCGGTGTACTTCTTATAATTTTGATTAATGGAGCTATTAATGTTTTGAATGTATCGCTTATACAACTAATTAATACAAGCAACAAAGATATAACAATACCTAACAAATAACCTAACAGTATTCGATATATACTTATTAAACAATCTGTCCAAAAATTAATATTTTTAATTAAACTTAATAATACATTTAACACTTCAAAAGGACCTGGAAGTATCAGGCTTTGATTAACTATTCTGGCTATTAAAAACCATATTAATAGCCAGAATATTAATACAAATATATTTCTAACAATTTTATTCTGTAATATAGAATTCTTCACTAGGCATAGCTCCACCAATAGCCTTAGGGTTGGCCTCAAATAATACTTGATAGTATCCTTCAATCATATTTCTTACATCACTTCCTGTATAGAAAATTAAATGAGAATCTGGGATTGCTTTAGATGCAACAACTTTATTAGGAACTATTTCAAATTTCTCACACAATTCACCTGCTTGTTCAGGATTAGCTTTTACATAATTAATTGATTCTTCATATTCTTTTAAGAAGTTATCTACTGCTTGTGTGTTGTTTTGATAAAACTCATTATTAACCACAACACATCCCATAGTAAGCATAGATCCTGTATTTAATTCATCCCATTTTTCACTTAAATCAAATACAACTTTCATATTTTCATTTTTCATTAAAACTGTAGTAAGTGCAGGTACTGGTAGCATAATCACATCAGCTTCACCACTTACAGCTTTACTTACTAATTCTTGACTATCAAAAAACTCAACAGTTACATCTTCACCTACTACTAAACCATTTTCACTAAGAATATAATTTAATACATACTCAGGATTAGCTCCTTGTCCTGTCGCATATATAGTTCTACCTTTTAAATCTTCAAAACTACTAATTGTTTCATCACTACTTGCGATATATAAAACACCTGCAGTATTTAAAGCTAATAATTTAATACCTTGATTCTTATTGTATATAGTTGCAGCTAAATTTGTAGGTAATGCAGCTATATCTAATTGACCTGCAATAACTTGTGCAGCCATATCACTAGGATCAGCTACAATATTAACTTCATAATTATTTAATGCTTCATCGTTTACGTTTTTCTCTAGTAAATAACTAGCACCTATACCAGTAGGACCATTAAGTAATCCAAAACGCACATTTGTTTTTTCTGCTACAGGTTCAACTTGTTTTTCTTGTTTGCTACAAGCTACCAGAAACATCATTGATACAACTAATAATAAACTAATAATTTTTTTCATCTTCACAACCTCCTAATATTTTTTGAAAAACTCTGTATTTATTACTGTAATCTTTTTACCATCTCTTACTAAATATCCTTTTTCTATTAATTCATCAAAACTTCTATATAAAGAAGCTCTAGACATATTTAATCTTTCACAAAGTTTTGCATAAGAATCACTTATCTTAAAACTATTTCCACTGTTTTCTATTTGTATATGAATATAAGAAGCTAATTTATCAGTATTTGTGTTATTACTAATCACATTTATTTTTCTATTTAAATAAGCTATTCTTCCTGTTAAAAACTTAACTAGATTAATTGAAAATTCTGAATATCTCTTAATACATTTTTTAATTAAATCTTCTTTAAAAAATATAACTTCCATATCCGATTTTGCCTCTATTTCAGATACATAAGATATATCATTTGAAAACAATCCCATAACACCAAAAAAGCTTTTTTCATCTAAAAACCTCATAAGATATACATTAGATTGACTCTTAATTATTGCCTTGCCTTTATTAACATATCCTAAGCATTTTAAATATTCTTTGTTTTCATAAATACTGTTTTTCTTTTTAAACTCAACTAAAAAACAATCATCATCACTAATGATTTTTAATAAATCATTTTCACTTAAACCTTTAAAGATTATTGAATCTTGTAGGTCTTCAAGATTTCTTTTAGATAATAAAGCTGTATTCATAAAAACTGTCTCATTTGATACATATTTAATGTATTACTAATGAAACAGTCTGTCAATTAATATGCTTATTTAATCTTAATATGTAGTATTTTACCTTTTCCCTTATCTACTACATACATTGCTATCTTAGAATATAGATTTAATTTATTCTTTAATATTCTTCTTGTATCTTTAAAGAACTTTAATTCTTCAATAAGTGTTGTCTTACTTAAAGATGCAAATTCATTACTATCATTTACATAAAAATGCATTAGTGCTCATTTGTTTCCTGTTTTTCTTACATAGTTATTAGCATAGTTTAAAGATGCTTTATCCATTGCATCAAACAACATTTCACATTCCATAAATTCTGATTTAATATTTTCTATTAACTTTAAAACATCTTCTTCATAAAAGTATTGAAATACTCCAGACACCACAAATAGACTTGGTAGAGTTTTATCAATTTTATTAATCCAATTATCATTTATAATATCTGCAGCTATTAATACTTCATTATCAAGTTTGTCTAATATCTTTTCTCTTTTACTAATGACATTAGGAAAATCAATTTCATAAAATATTGCCTTATCATCATTAATTCTATGAGCCATAGTTTCTAAACCACATCCTAAATTGATGATGTTAGATTTGTTGTGTTTTTGAATATAATCTTTAACAACTTTATCAAAATTATAATATCTAGCAACTGATGCAAGCATTGAATATTGTGATGAGCCTTTTTCTATAGAATCATTTGGAATATATTTTTCTAATTGTAGTGCTTTTTCATCATAAAAGTATTCAGGATATCTTTTTGATGCATAGATTCTAGCACTTAAAGGAATAAATAAAGTATCGGCAACTCCTTGATATTCTTTCATATTATTTACTATCGCTCCTTATGAAATTATTATTTAAATGCTTCACAAATTTAAAATCACACACGTCATCTTTATAACATAGTGTCTTAGTTCTTATAAAATCGATATTATAACTACCACCCGTGATAACGGGTGGTTTTCTCTAAGCCTGTAAGGCTTGGAGTTCTCCACTGCGTCTCAAGGCGCTG
>CADBMV010000036.1 GCA_902795865.1 uncultured Erysipelotrichaceae bacterium
AAGTTTGAACTTATTGCGGGTGAAAGAAGATATAGAGCATGTTTATTAAATGGTGCTAAAGATATTGAAGCTATCATTATGGAATCTTCTGATGAAGAGTCTGCTAATCTTGCGTTGATTGAGAATTTACAAAGAGAAAATCTCAATGCGATTGAGCAAGCTATGGCTATGCGTAGAATCATGATTAGTGAAAATATAACGCAAAATGAACTAGCTGATAGGCTTGGTTATAAACAATCTACAGTTGCGAATAAATTAAGATTATTAAAGCTACCTGATTATATTAAAAAAGCTATTTCAATGGGTAGTATTACTGAAAGACATGCTCGTGCATTATTAAATGTACCTCAAGATAAATTAGAAGATGTTTATCTCACTATCATCAATAGAAATTATAATGTTTCTAAAACTGAGGAATATATTAAACAAATTAGTGAAAGAAGTAAGAATAGAGGTGTCTCAAATAATTTAAAAATTGGCATTAACACTATTAAGGAAGCATATGAATTATGTAAGAAATCAGGAATTGATTCTGATATGCAGGTTACAGAATATGGTGATAATGTAAAGATAGTGATTAGAATGAAGAAATAGGAGGATCTATGACTAAGATTATTGCGATTGCGAATCAAAAAGGTGGTGTTGGTAAAACTACTACTAGTATAAATTTAGCTGCAGGTTTAGCTTATTTGAATAAAAAAGTTCTTTTAGTAGACTTTGATCCTCAAGGTAATGCAACACAAGGTATTGGTTATAGAGTTGGTTTAAAGGATTTAACTGTTTATGATGCAATATTAAATGATGTAAATGTGAAAGAATGTATTAAAACTTTAAGTAAGCCACCTATGGATATCTTACCTGCAAACATTAATCTAGCAGGTGCTGATTTAGAATTGGCTAAAATTGAGCAAGATCGTGAACAATTACTTAAAGAAGCTTTAGAAGAAATTAAGGATAATTATGATTTTATTATTATTGATTGTCCTCCATCTTTAGGTTTATTGAATACTAATGCTTTAACAGCAGCTGATTCAGTACTAATTCCAGTTCAAAGTGAATATTATGCATTAGAAGGTATTACACAATTACTACAAACTATTAGATTAGTTCAAAAGTTATTTAATCCTAATTTAAAGATTGAAGGTGTCTTATTAACAATGTATGATGCAAGAACTAATTTATCTGCAGAAGTAGGTCAAGAAATAAGAAAACACTTTAAAGAAAAAGCATATAAAACATATATTCCTAGAAATGTTAAGCTATCAGAAGCACCAAGTTCTGGTCTATCTATTTATGATTATGAAATTCATTCTGAAGGAGCAAAAGCTTATGTAGCACTTACTAGAGAAGTTCTAGAAAGTAATACGGAGGAAGACAATGGCTAGTAAAAAAAGATTAGGTAAAGGACTTAATGAAATATTTGGTGATGATATAGATTCAATCTTAGATGATATTTCTAATAGTGAGAAAAAGAAAGCTTCTAGCAATATTGATATAAGTAAGATTAGACCTAATCCATATCAACCTAGAAGAAATTTTGATGAGCAAGGCCTACAAGAATTAGCTGATTCTATTAAAGAAAATGGTGTATTTCAACCAATATTAGTTAGAAAGTCTTTAAATGGTTATGAATTAGTTGCGGGAGAAAGAAGACTTAGAGCTTCTAAGATGGCTAATAAAAAGGATATTCCTGCTATTGTCGTTGATTTTAATGATAGACAAATGATGGAAATATCTTTATTAGAGAATATTCAAAGAAAAGATTTAAGTCCAATTGAAGAAGCTAGTGCTTATAATCAATTAATTAGAAAACTAAATTACACTCAAGATGAACTAGCTAAAAGAATAGGTAAATCTAGAGCTAATGTAACTAATTTATTAAGATTATTAAATTTACCTGATGAAGTTAAAAAACTAGTTAATGAGAATAAATTATCTTATGGACAAGCTAGAACACTATTGTCTTTGGATGATGAAGATAAAATAGTGGATATGGCTAAAAAGGCAGTTAAACAAGGTTTGAGTGTTAGACAATTAGAAAGATTGTGTAGTGAAGAAACTGTTGAGCCTAAAAAGAAAAAAGTAGTTAAGAAAGATCCGTTTATGGAAGATGTTAAGGATAGACTACAAAGAATGTTTTCTACTAAAGTAGAAATTAGCAAAAAAGATATAAGTATTCAGTATAATGATATTGAAGACTTAAATAGAATATTAGAAATAATTGGAGTCATAGAAGACTAGGAAAGGATAATGATATGACAGAAAAGGAAGATAAAATTGTTTTAACTTTAGGTGAAGAAAAAGTTGAAGAAGAAGTTGTAGAAGAAACTGAAGTAGAAAAAGATTTAGCTTCTGTACCAGTTTCTGATGTGGTAGGTTTTGCGAAATTAGATGAATCAGGTCTATCTGAAGAAGAAAAGAAAATGGTTGATGATTTTTCTAAGCAAATTAATATCATGGAAACAAATTCTATCTTACAATATGGTGCTACAGCTCAAAGTAAAGTTGCGGATTTTTCTGATACAGCTTTAAAGAATGTGAGAACTAAAGATATTGATGATATTGGTGATACTTTATTAGATTTGGTTTCTGAACTTAGAAGTTTTGATGTAGATGAAAAAAACGATAGTTTCTTTGCGAAATTATTTAAAAAGAGCGCAAATTCAATTCAAGATGTAAAGTCTAAATATGATAGCGCAAATACTAATGTAGATAAAATTGTGAAGATTCTAGAAAATCATCAAATTACTTTGATGAAAGATATAAGTTTATTAGATCAATTATATGAAAAGAATTTAATTAACTTTAAAGAATTAACTATGTATATCCTTGCAGGATATAAGAGATTAGAAGAAGTTAAAGAAAAAGATTTAAAGGAAGCTTTAGCTAAAGCTGAAGAAACTGGTTTACCAGAAGATGCTCAAGCAGCTAATGATTTATCTGAAGCTATCAATCGTTTTGAAAAGAAACTACATGATTTAGAGTTAACAAGAATGGTTTCTGTACAAATGGCTCCACAAATCAGATTAGTTCAAAACAATGACACATTGATGACTGAAAAGATTCAATCAACTCTAGTAAACACTATTCCTTTATGGAAGTCACAAATGCTTATAGCTTTAGGTATAGCTCATTCTAAAGAAGCTGTAAAAGCTCAAAACGAAGTATCTGAAATGACTAATAAGATGCTTAAGGAAAATGCAGAAAATCTAAAGATGGCTACAATTGAAACAGCTAAAGAAGCAGAAAGAGGCATCGTTGATATTGAAACATTAACTGAAACTAATAAGAAGTTAATTGAAACATTAGAAGAAGTTAAACGTATTCAAACTGAAGGTAGAGAAAAACGTGTTGCTGCTCAACAAGAATTAAGACGTATTGAATCTGAACTTCAAAAAGAATTAACTGATGTAGTTAATAGATAATTCTAACTATCTTTATCACAAAAAACACTAAAGGAGCATAGCTCCTTTTTTAAAATAAGTGATAAAAATGATATGAAAAAAAGAAAATAATATAAAATATTAATTGAAGAATAGGAGCAGTATTATATGAGTGATAATTTACAAAATTGTTCTGTATGTGGTGAAATACTTACCGATTATGGAAACAAAGAATTAAAAGATGGTATCTTATGTCGTAATTGTGTTAAGTTAGCCTCTGAATGGTTAAGCGATGAAGATTATAAAAAAAGAACTGTTAAAGATATTAAAAAACATTTAAAATATCGTGAAGCTAATTTAGTTAATTTAGATAGTTTTAAGGTTAGTAGAAAAATAGAAGGAAAATATTCTTTATATATTGATGATGATAATAAATTATTTGTAGTATCTAAAAGAAAAGATTTAAAGAAAGATAATGCTGATGTGATCAGTTTAGATGATATTGTTGAGATGTCAGTATATGAAAAGAAATATCAAGATAAAGATACTGTGGATGTTTATTTTGATATTAAATTAAATAATAAAGAATTAAATGAAGTGTTATTTAGAGTTAATGAGTTTAATGGTTTAAGCGTTGATTCTGATGAGTATAAACAAGCAAGTGAATTAGCTATAAATTATTTAGATGAATTAATGAAAGATCAAGATTTTCAGGAGGAAGTTTAATGAGTGAAAAGATTAAAGGCAGAAGCAAACATATAGTTGAAGGAACAGTTTCTGAAATAGAAAGAAAAGAAAAAGTAGAAAGAATAGACAATCCTAGAAGAGTTGAAAATAGAAGAGGTATTCTTTCTAGATTAGTGAGTTTTATCAAAAGGGAAAATAGACAATGAGTGAGAATAAGAATAAGAAATTTAGTATTGGAAAACTATTAATAGCAATATTAGTTATATTACTAGTTGTACTATTATGTATTAGTTTATTTAAGAAAGATGATAGTTCTAATAACGATCCTGTAACAAGAGATTTTTTCACTGATTACTATAATTCTTTATCTAGTGGTTATTCTGGTAATTGGAAACTTGGTACTAATGTAGGTGTTTTAAATGATAAGGTAGCAAGTAATGTAAAGGCTAAAAGAACACAAATATTAGGTAGCAATAAAGATATTATTACAATTATGGTTTATATGTGTGGTTCTGATCTAGAATCAAAAAATGCCATGGGTGTTTATGATTTACAAGAAATGGCTGCAGCTAATTTAAGTGATAATATCAATTTAATTGTTTATACTGGTGGTACTACAAAGTGGCATACTAATGCGATTTCAACTCAAGTAAATCAAATTTATAGAGTTCATAAAGGTGGTATTGAACAATTAGTTTCTAATGCAGGTACAGGTTCAATGGTTGATCCTAGTACATTAACTAGTTTTATTGAATGGTGTGCAGATAATTATGAAGCTAATCGTTATGAATTAATAATGTGGGACCATGGCTCTGGTTCAGTTGGTGGATATGGTTATGATGAAAAATATCCTAAACTTGGTTCTATGTCTTTAGCGCAAATGGATAAAGCTTTAACAGATGCAGATGTGGCTTTTGATTTTGTGGCTTTTGATGCGTGTTTAATGGGTAATTTAGAAACAGGTTTAATGCTTGCGGAACACGCTGATTATTTGATTGGTTCTGAAGAAGCTGAACCTGGTATTGGTTGGTATTATACAGATTGGCTAAATGCTTTATCAAAAAATACTTCAATGCCTACTATTGAAATAGGAAAAGCTATTGCGGATAGTTTTGTGGCTCAATGTGGTAAGCAAACTCCAGGACAAAGTGCAACTCTATCAGTAGTAGATTTAGCTGAATTATCAGCAACAATTCCTAGTAAATTATCTGCATATTCTAGTGCAACTTCTGAATTAATTAAATCTGATTTTAAAACTGTAGCTAAAGCAAGATCTGGCTCTAGAGAATTTGCTGCAAGTGCATATTCTGATTTAGTTGACTTAGTAGATATGGCATCTACTATTGGAACTTCAGAAGCTAGTGAATTAGTAGAAGCTTTATTAAGTTGCATTAAATACAACAACACTTCTAGAGATATGTATAATTCATATGGATTATCTGTATATTTCCCATATCGTTCTACACGTTATATCAATTCAACATTAAATCTATATGAACAAATAGATATGAATGAAGAATATACAGAATGTGTTAGAAACTTTGCGACTTATGCAACATCTGGTCAAGTTTCTTCTGGTGGTAGCCATAATGCTTATCAATCATTTAATTCATATGGACAAGGTTATGGTAATAATACTAATGGCTATGACTATTACTATACTCAACAGGGTTCTTCTGATTTGGTATATGATTTATTATCATTACTATTAAGTGGCCATAATACATATTCAAATAGTACTAACTACCAAAGCTATTATGCAGATGATTTGTTTAGTTTATTATTTGGCAGAGGCATAGATAGATCAATGACTCAATATATCGCAGATAATCACTTCGATGGCGATCTAACAGTTAATGATGGAAAAATAGCCTTAAGTGAAAAGCAATTATCTATGATTGATTCAATTGAATACAATGTATTTATTGATGACGGTACTGGTTTTATTGATTTAGGAAAAGATAATGTCTTTGATTATGATGAAGAAGGAAACTTAATAGCTCCTGAAGATAATACTTGGTTAGCAATATCCAACGACAACTCTAATTGGCAAGTCATTCCTTATTATTTCACTTATTCTATCGATGATAATGGTTCTTTAATCAGTTATGGAACAGTACCAGTAAAATTAAATGGTTCTGATGCGAATTTATTACTATATTTAGATGATGAATCTATTGAAATAGTAGGAGCTACATACACTTATGATGATGTTGATGTAATAGCTAAAAACTTAGAAGAATTAAGTGTTGGTGATGAATTAGAATTTGTATGTGACTATTATGATTATGATGGTAATTATTTAGATTCATATATTTTAGGTGATAAGTTTGTAGTAGGTGAAAACACTTATATTGGTGATATAAGTATTGATGATTATAAAACTTTAGCTTCATATGAGATTAAGGATATTTACCAACAAAGCTATTGGTCAACACCACTTAGATAAAAAGATTTAAAATAATAAATAGTATGATCTAGATGATAAATCTAGATCTTTTTATGTCGGAAATAATGTCGGATATAACGTCGGAAATGTGATATAATTTATTTGTATGAGTGAATATAAACCACCTTTTGAAATCGATGAGACTATAACTGAGCTTGTTGCAGAAATAGCAGAGCTTTGTGGTGAAATATCTGTAAATAATAATCTATCAACAAACCCAGTATTAAGAAAAGAAAACAGAATAAAAACTATTCATTCTTCTTTAGCAATTGAACAAAACACCCTGTCTTTAGATCAAGTTACTGCTTTGATAAATGGAAAAAAAGTTCTAGGTCCTAGAAAAGATATTATAGAAGTTAATAACGCTAATAAAATATATAATTGCTTACAAAAACTGAATGCTTATTCTATGAAAGATTTATTATATGCTCATAAGATAATGATGAAAGATCTAATTAAAGATGCAGGTCAGTTTAGAAAAACAAATGCAGGAGTATTTGCAGGCGATGTTTTAGTACACGCGGGAACTCCTGGTAAGTATGTTTCGATGGTAATGGAAGATTTGTTTAAATGGTTAAGTGCAAGCAAATTTCATCCTCTAATTAAATCATGTTTATTTCATTATGAATTTGAATACATACATCCATTTGCTGATGGTAATGGCAGAATTGGTCGTTTGTGGCATACTTTAATACTGAGTAAATGGAAATCATTTTTCGTTTGGGTACCTATAGAATCATTAATTCATGATAATCAACAAGCATATTATGATGCTATTGAAAAATCAAACAAAGAAACTGATTGTAAGTATTTTGTTTATTTCATGTTGGATATTATTAAACAATCTTTGCTAGAATTAAAGAAATCATCTCGTATAAGCAATGAAGATAGAGTGTTAGAAATAATTAGAAATAATCCAAAAATCTCTGCAATCAAACTTAGTGAGATATTAAATATATCTAGTAGACAAGTTGAAAGAATTATTAAGAAACTTCGTGAAGAAGGAAGACTTGTAAGAATAGGATCAACTAGAGGACAATGGATGCTTATAGATAAAAGGAAAAAATAATTATGAAATATGCACTAGAAGGTAAATGGTTAAACATTGATATTGATTCTTTGTTTGTAAAAAGTATACAAGATTTTTTTGATGAGTATATTCCTTCAAAGAAGATTCAACATTTACTTATTCAAAACAAAAACATTTTATTAGATGGCAATCCTGTTAAAAGAGAAGATGATATAGTTGGATTAAAATTAAATATCAATTTATATCCTGAAGAATATGATTATAAAAAAATCGACTATGAATTAGATGTTGCATATGAAGACGAAATAGTTTTAATTGTGAATAAACCTAAAGATATTTTGGTTCATAGTGATGGAAATGAAGAATTAACTTTGACAGATATTGTAAAGTCATATTATGCAGATAAGAATTATATTAGTGCAATACCAATTCATCGTCTTGATAAACAGACAAGTGGTTTAGTAGTTTATAGTAAATCAATTGTTTTTCAACCACTATTAGATAAATTATTGAATGATAAACAAATTAGAAGAAACTATTTAGCTTTTGTAAAGGGAAAGATGGAAGTAGGAAAAAGTTTAACCATTGATTATTCCATAGGCAAAGATCGTCATAATTCTAATAAATATGTAATATATAAAAATGGTCAAAAAGCTATTACAAAGATCAAATGTATCGCATGTAATAAAGCTAAAGATTATTCAGTGGTGTCGTGTTCTTTACAAACAGGAAGAACTCATCAGATAAGATTACATCTTTCTTCTATTGGTTATCCTATATTGAATGATGATATTTATGGTTATAACTCAAACCTATGTATAAGAATGGGTTTGTTTGCAGAGAGTATTGAAATGTATCATCCATTAAAAGAAGATAATATTGAACTTAGTGTAGATTTACCTAACGATTTAAATAAACTATACTTAGATGCACTTAGATAAATATGCAAAAATGGCATATAATAGATTAATATATGCCAAAATGGCATATGTTGTTGAATAATGAGTTAAAGGTATTAATTATTTATGGAGAAACTAAGATATTAAGATGAAATATGATGTTATTATAGTTGCTTCTGGAAAAGGAGTACGTGCAAATCTTGGATATAATAAAGTTTTCTATAGATTAAAAAATGGAAAAAGTGTTTTAGATTGTTCTATTGAATTGTTTTATGAAGACCAAGATTGTATAAGAATAATTGTTGTAACTAATGAAGAAGATCTAATAAACAATAAAGATAATAATAAATTAATAACTGTTATAGGTGGCAAGGAAAGAAAAGATTCTGTTTATAATGGTTTAAAAGAAGTAAAAAGTGAATACGTAATGATTCATGATGGCGCAAGACCTTTTGTTAAGAAAGAAAACATTGATGATATAAAAAAGGCTCTAATTGATAATGATGCTGTATGTTTAGGAAGTAAGGCTACAGATACAATTAAAATAATTGATAATGATGTAATAGTAGAAACAATCGATAGAAATAAGGTTTTATTGGCACAAACTCCACAAGCTTTTAAAACAAGTTTAATTAAAGACTGTTATGAAAAATGTAAAGATGTATTATTTACAGATGATAGTTCATTAGTAGAATCTTTAGGTTATAAAGTTAAAGTTGTTTTGAATGAACATGATAATCACAAACTCACAAGGGAAGAAGATTTCTATAATTTATGATTAAAGAAGTTATTGTGGTAGAAGGTATAAATGATTCAAAAAGACTTAAGTCTTTTTTTGATGTGGAAACAATAGAGACACATGGCTTAGGTTTAAGTAAATCAACAATCAACTTAATTAAGGAAATTAATGATAAAAGAGGAGTAATACTTTTCTTAGATCCAGATACTCCTGGAGAAAAGATAAGAAAAAGATTAAATAGTGAAATTCCTAATCTTAAAAATGCATTTGTGATGAAACAAGATGCTAAGACTAAAAAGAAAGTAGGTATTGAACACGCTTCTAAAGAAGTATTAGAAGAAGCTTTAAATAATTTACTTACATATTGTGATAGTAAAGAAAGTATAAGTGAAAAGCAGTTTTATGAATTAGGTTTAAAAGGTAATAAAGATTCTAGTGAATTAAGAGATATAGTATCTAATCACTTTCATTTAGGTAAATGTAATAGTAAAACGATGTTTAAAAGATTGAATATGTTAGGAATTAGATATGATGATATAGTAAAGGTGTTAAATGATATCCAATATTAACTATGTAAAAAAGATATTAGGTGATTTAAAGGCTAAGAAAAAATTTGGTCAGAATTTTCTTATTGATGAAAATGTAGTTGATAAGATCGCAAGAATTGCTTGCGATGAAAGATATAAAACAATAGAAATAGGACCAGGCCTTGGTGCTTTAACAGAAAAGTTATTAATATATTCAAATAGTGTTGATGCTTATGAAATTGATAAAGATATGTTTGAAAGATTATCTAGTAGCATTGATGATGAAAGATTAAATATATATCTTCAAGATTTTTTAGATACTGATTTAAGTATTTATACTGATAAAGTAAATATCTGTGGTAATCTACCATATTATGTAACAACACCTATACTATTTAAGATTATTGAATCTGATTTAGATATCAACAAGATTACAATAATGGTACAAAAAGAAGTTGGAGATAGAATAGTATCTAAAGCAGATGATGAAGAATATGGTGCATTATCAGTAGAAATACAATATTTATATGACGTTAAGATGGAAATGAATGTATCTAGAAGTGTGTTTTATCCTAGTCCAAATGTAGATAGTGTAATCATTAGTTTAACTCCTAATAGAAAAATAGATAAAGATATTGAGAAAGGGTTTTTTGAATTTGTGAAGAATTGTTTCAGAATGAGAAGAAAAACTCTTTATAATAATCTAAAAGATATATATGTACAAGAAAAAATAGAAAATATGTATTTAGTTTTAAATATTGATAAAAACATTAGGGCACAACAATTACCTTTAAATGAGTTTATAAATATATATAGAATATTGGTGTAAAAATATGAAAGATAGAGCTTATGCAAAAATAAATCTTTCTCTTGATGTATTTAATATTAGAGAAGATGGTTATCATGATTTGAAATCGATAATGATTCCGATTAATTTTTATGATGAATTAATTATTGATAAAAATGATAAAGATGTTTTTGATTGTAATAAGAATTATATTAGATTTGATGATAATAATTCTGTTAAGAAAATGATTGATATTTTTAGACAAGAATTTAATATTAATGATTGTTTTAAAGTATATCTAAATAAATGTATTCCTACTAGAGCAGGATTAGGTGGTGGAACAAGCGATGGAGCTAGTGCTCTTAGAATATTAAAGAGAATGTATAAGTTAGATATAAATGATGAAAAAATAATCGAGATGTGTTTAAAGGTTGGTGCTGATGTTCCATTTAATTACTACAATGTTCCTAGTTTGGTTTCAGGGATAGGCGATAAGATAGAACCATTTAAGTTAAAGAAAGAATACTATGTCTTATTAATAAAACCTAAGCTAGGGGTTTCTACCAAGAAAGCTTATGAGTTATTAGATATGGATACATGTGATCATCCAGATATTGATAAATTAAAAAAGGCATTAGAAAATGGTGAAAGCATTAATGGGCTATTAGGTAATTCTTTAGAGCAAGCCGCAACCTTATTAAATAAGGATATTTCTAAGATTAAAAAGGAACTTGTTGAGAGTGGGGCAAGAAATGTATTAATGTCTGGAAGTGGTTCAACAGTATTTTGTATAGATGAGGATAAACAGTTAATTAACAATCTATACCAACGTTTTAAAAACAGCATTTATTATGTACGTTTTTGCAAAACTTTAAACTCATAACATAGTATAATAAATCTATAATACAGGAGAATAACACATGAATAACGCTATTATATTTATCAGAAGTGAAGAAGAAAAAAAATTATCAAAGGCTCCTTATTTAGGAGGTAATCTATTACTTCATACAGTTAAAGAATTAAAGAAAGTAAAAGATATAGACAATATTTATATTGTTGGTGCGGATTCTGAAGTTCCTGGTTGTATTAAGAAAAACAGTGTCAATAGCGTTATTAAAGATATCGATACCAATGAAGGAAAAGTATTATTAGTTTCTCCGCTTTATCCAGAATTAAATTCTGATGATTATTCAAAAGTATTAAATAAAGATTGTGAAGGTGCAGTTATTATTTATGAAGGTGAAACCTGTGAAACTTTTATGATGAGAAGTTCTAGGTTGGCTGATTTTCAAAATATTAAATATGAACCTGTAGAGATTAAACATAAAAAAGTAGTTAAGTTCACTGAGGAAGATGCTTTAAATTCTAAAGAAGAGAGTTTAGATAATGTAGTGGTATTCCCATTAACTTCTTCAGTAGAGATAGTTAATGAAGTATGTAACTACTTAAATATTGAACCTGGTAAAGCTGATATTAAGCATTTTGCGGATGGTGAAACATTAGTTGAATTAGGTGAGTCTGTTAGAGGTAAAAAGTGTTATGTAGTACAGAGTACTTGCAAACCTGTTAATGAGACTTTAATGGAATTATTAATATGTATTGATGCTTTAAGAAGATCTTCTGCTGCAGAGATTAACTGTATTATTCCTTACTTTGGTTATGCAAGACAAGATCGCAAAGCTATGCCTAGACAACCTATTACAGCAAAACTTGTAGCATCAATGTTAGAAAACGCTGGAGCTCATCGTGTTGTGACTTTTGATTTACACGCAGCACAAATCCAAGGTTTCTTCCATTGCCCTGTAGATGATTTAACTACAGTGCCTATGATGGGACAATATTTTAGAAGAAAGAAATTAAATCCAGATGATTTAGTTATTGTATCACCAGATCATGGAGGAGTTAAACGTGCAAGAACTTTAGCAGAAATGCTTGGAAGTCCACTTGCGATCATTGATAAAAGACGTCCTCAAGCAAATGTAGCAGAAGCTGCAAATATCATTGGTGATGTTGATAATAAAGATGTAATTATTGTGGATGATATTTGTGATACCGGCGGTTCTTTAATTGCAGCATCAAATATTTTAAAGGAAAATGGTGCTAAGGATATTTATGTATGTATAACTCATGGATTATTCTCTAATAATGCTGCAATCAGAATACAAGATTCACCAATTAAAGAAGTAGTAGTAACAAATACTATCGTTCCTAATGAAGAATCATTAAAAAACACTGATAAAATTACTACTTTATCTATTGGTTGGATGCTTTCTAAGTTAATACTTGCGGTTTCGTGTCATACTCCTGTATCAGATGTATACGCATTATATGAATGATAAATAATTATTTTAAGTAAATATCTAATTAATAAGGATTATTGATTATATATTTACTTTTTATATTTGTAGTAAGATTTATATTCAAATAACAGAAAAATATGAAACTTGTGATATTTGGTTGTGGAAACATAGCTCATAGAATTGCTAAATCATGTAAGCTAGTTGAAGATCTAGAACTAGTTGGTTTTGCATCTAAAGATATTGATAAAGCAAAACAATATAGTCAATTATATGAATGTAAAAAGTATGGTGACTATGATTATTTTTTAAATAGTGATGTTGATGCAGTGTATATTGCAACCTATAATAATTCACATTATGATTTAATAAAAAAATGTCTTGAGAATAAGAAAAATGTTATATGTGAAAAACCAATGCTATTTGCTAGTAAACAAATTAATGAAATGTTTGATTTAGCTAAAGCAAACAATGTTTTGTTAATGGAAGCATTAAAATCAGTTTTCTTACCTATCATAATTAAAACAAAACAGATGATTAAAGATAAAACAATCGGTGAAATAAAAAGTATTTATGCTTCATTTATGAGAAAAGGTTATCATGATGATAATCATTGGATTAATATAAAAGAAACTGGTGGAGCTTTAAAGGATTTAGGATCTTATACTATCGGTACAATGAATTACTTAATGGATGTAAATCCTGAAATAATATCTATAGAAACTAATGAAACAGATACTAAGGCAGATACTATCGCACATGTTGAATTAAGATATGGAAATGTTATAGGAAAATCTAGTGTATCTAACAGTATTGATAAGGATACATATTTATTAGTGGAAGGTGATAAAGGTTATATTAAAATTGATAATTTTTGGAAAAGTGGAAATGGTGAATATGAAGTAAATGGAATTAAGTATGAATTAAAGGAAGAATATATTTCTGATTTCTACTACGAACTTAAACATTTTAAAGATTTAGTTGATAATAAAATTATTGAATCACCAATAATGTCTAAAAAGAGATCTCTAGATATAATTAAGATAACTAATAAAGAATAGTAACTATAAAATTTAGAAAGGGAAAAAGTTATGATTATTCAAAGTAAAAAAGTGTATTTTGAAGAAAAATTACAGCCAAAGCAAATTGAAATTAAAAAAGATAGTATTGTAGGAGTATATCCTTATGGAATGTTTAAAGTTGATAAGGATTATAAAGATTTAATTATTATGCCAGGTTTGATTGATGTGCATAATCATGGTTATGATGGCAAGGAAGCTAATACCGCAGATAAAGCTTGGTTAGATAAATGGACTTTATATCTACCTAGTGAAGGTGTTACTTCAACTTTAGCTAGTATTTCTTCACATCCTAAAGATGGCTTAATTAAAGCTTTAAAAAATATTGGTGAGTATATTGATAAATATAATAAGAAAGGCACTCATATCTTAGGTGTATATGAAGAAGGTCCTTTTATTTGTTCAGGAAAAGAAAGAGGTGCTCAATCTACAGACTATCAAATAATACCGACTAAAAAAGTTATTGATGAATTTAATAATGCATCTAATGGGCATTTAATATATGTAATGATTGCACCAGAAATGTTGGAAGGTGATTATAGTGTTATTGACTATTGTGTATCTAAAGGAATGAAGGTTGCTTTAGGTCATACAGGTGCAAGTTTTGAAGTATGTGCTGATGCGATTAAACACGGTGCAATTAGTTTTACACATACATATAATGGTATGAAAGGATTGCATCATAGAGATCCTGGTGTAGTAGGGGCAGCAATGTATTTTGATGAGTGTTATGCTGAATTAATTTGTGATGGTATACATGTTAATAAATATGCTGCAAATATCTTAGCTAAAACTAAGGGCAAAGACAAATTGATCTTAATAACTGATTCTGTAAGTATTAAAGGATTAAAACCAGGTGTATATAAAGATAAGAATGGTAAATCACGAACAATCTCTAAAGATGGCGTTGGATATATTACTGGCACAAATACTTTATCTGGTTCTTGTCATAGATTAAATCATATTTTAGATTTTGCAATTCATGAAGCAAATATTGATTTTGTTACAGCTATGAATGCAGTTACTATAAATCCTATGAGAATGTTAGGAATAAATGATAGAGGTTTAATTAAAGAAAACTACAAGGCAGATATAGCAGTATTTGATGATAGATTTAATAATAAAGCCACCTATATAGATGGCAAATTATATAAATAAATTAAAAGGAGTTATTGATTAATAACTCCTTACTTTTTTAGGCTCTTTGAGATATCTAGGGGATGTGGACCTATCTTTGAGATAGAATGTGGCTAGTTGTGGCCACGTTCTTTTTAATTTGT
>CADBMV010000037.1 GCA_902795865.1 uncultured Erysipelotrichaceae bacterium
ATTCTTACAGATATTCAAGGTATGGAAGACCATTATGGTGATATGGACTTTAAGGTTGCTGGTACAAAAGATGGTATCACTGCTTTACAAATGGATATTAAGTGTAAAGGTATCACTAGAGAAATATTTAAGGAAGCTTTAAGTCAAGCTCATAAGGGCAGACTTGAAATACTAGCCAATATGGAAACAGCTATTTCTAGTCCAAGAAGCGAAGTAAGTGAATATGCTCCTAAGATGGTTACATTCAATATTCCTACTGATAAGATTAGAGAAGTTATTGGTACAGGTGGTAAGATGATCAATGAAATCATTGATTCATGTGACCAAGTTAAGATTGATATTGATGATGATGGTAAAGTTGTGATTTACCACACATCGAAAGAGTCTATTGAAAAAGCTAAAGCTATGATTGATGAAATTACTAAAGAAGCAAAAGTTGGTGAAATATATGATGCTACTGTAGTAAGATTAGAAAAATATGGTGCTTTTGTAGAACTATTTAAGGGACAAGATGCTTTACTTCATGTTTCTAAGATTAAACATGAAAGAGTTGATAAACCTGAAGATGTTTTAAAACTTGGAGATAAGATTAAAGTTAAAGTAATGGAAATTGATGAAAAAGGTAAAGTAAATGTTTCCGCAAAAGAACTTCTTCCTAAACCTGAAAAACAAAACAAGAAGGAAGAAATTAAAATAGAAGAGAATAGTGCTCCTTCAGAAGAAAAACATGAAGGTGAAGTAAGGTTCTTTGGCAAAAGATAGTTTGAAATGATGGCGTTAATGCCATCATTTTTTTATGTAATATAATAGATATATGCGAATGAGAAAAAAGAAATGGGTAAGACCATTTCTGGAAAATGAAAGTGAATATTTAATACAAGATTTAAATAGTTTTAGTACTGATATGCCCATCTATATAGAGATAGGTATGGGTATGGGTGATTTTATTGTTGAGAGTGCTAAACTAAATCCTGATATTTTTTATATCGGTTTAGAAAAAGAAGAAACATGTGTTGCAAGAAGCATCAAGAAAGCTCAAGAATTAGAACTAAAAAATTTTAAAGTTATACACTTTGATGCAATTGGTATTAAAGATATAATTCCTGATAATAAAATTGATTTAATATACTTACATTTTAGTGATCCATGGCCTAAAAAAAGAAATCATAAAAGAAGATTAACTTATATGACTTATTTAAAGATGTATGAAGATATCTTAAAAGATAAAGGTATTATAGTATTTAAAACAGATAATGAATCTTTTTTTGATGATTCTTTGCAATACTTTGATAATTCTGAATTTAAATTGTTAGAAATTGATAGAAATTATTATAAAGAAGGCGAGCCTATGACTGCTTATCAAGCAAAATTTGTTTCAGAAGGCAAACCAATATATTATGCTAAATATGTAATCAATAAGGTATAATAGTAAAGGTATGAAAATATTTAAAAAATTATTAGTTATTTTATTAGTTTTACTACTTTGTGGTTGTACAACTGGTAAACAATATACTGCATATACAATATATCCAATTGGATATATTTTAAATCGTATTGGCGCTAATAGAATAAATCCTATTTCTGTGCAAAAAAGATCTATTGTTCAAACTGCAAATTTAGTAGATGATTATGAACAGATTTTCGAAGATACTTCAGTATTCTTTCATATTGGCGATTTAGAACCATACATGGATTTATATGATAATCAAATTAAAGAATTAGGAATTAATTTGAATGAAGGAGATTTATCAGTTTTAAACTGTCTTTATGAATATAAAAGATATACTCCTGTAATAGTAGATGGAAAGGTATCTTTTGTGGAAGGTGAATACTATGAAGGAGATGTTTTCTCAGAAATAGATAGTTATGATTTAGATCCATTTATTTGGTTATCTCCTAGTGGCATGTATTGTATGGCTAAAGATGTCTATGATTATTTTTCTAGTAATTATGTTGAACAAGCATCATTCTTTGAAGAAAACTATAAAGCTTTAGCTGATGATTTGATTGCTTTAGATGCTTCATATCAAAACTTAGCTACTAGATTAGTAAAAGAAAACAAATCTATTAAATTTGTATCAATGACTGGTTCTTTTGGTTGCTGGCAAAAGGATTTTGGTATTCAAGTTTATCCAGTATGTTTATCAAAATATGGTGCATTACCTTCTGAAAGTCAACTAGAAGCAATTAAAACAAGAATAAAAAATGATGGTATTACATATATTGCGTATGAACCAAATATGTCAGAAGAGATGATTGGCTTATTTAACCAATTAGAAGAAGAACTATCTTTAAAGCGTG
>CADBMV010000038.1 GCA_902795865.1 uncultured Erysipelotrichaceae bacterium
AAACTTTAATGTCGCAATTATAAAATTAAAACCTAATGAATCAGTATCATCTTCATAAATTTGATAATCAACTAAAGATACTTTAGTTGTTTCGTTTGTTTTGATTGGACTAGGATCTACAATATCAGGATTATTAATAGGATTATTATCATTATTAAATAAAACATCAATTAACTTTGATACTCCAAAACCTAATGCACCAACAATTATGATGATAGATAAAAAGATAATAATTATTCTATCTATACGAACTTTATTATTCCTAGCCATTATTTCATCTCCTTTAGTGTTTCTTCAGCTTCAATAAGCTCAGAAAAACGAGCAATAGGAATAATAGCAGCCATTGGTTCATTGTTTTTAACAATGATCTTAATATCTTCTGGACCTAAAGAAGAGATAATTTGAGCTGCCTTGCCTTGATTTAAATGTGATATAGGAACAAGTGAATTAAGCATTGTTCCAACACTGGATTTTCTTGTCATACCTAAATAATAAAAGATATTGATATATTTGTCAATATCTTTTTATACTTTTTTATCTATTTATTTATCTATAAATTTATCTATATCTTTTTATTCAGTTTAGACATAAATCTATATGCATCTATACACATACGATCAATATCGTATTCAGCTTCAAAATCTAATAATTCTTTTGCTTTTCTTGTATCCGCAAAACATGTAGCGATATCACCTTTTCTTCTGTCTACTACTTCATAAGGAATTTTGTGACCAGATGCTTTTTCATAGGCATGAAGTAATTCAAATACTGAATAACCTTTACCTGTACCAATATTTATAACTTCACAACCCTTATGACTACATGCATACTCAATAGCTTTCACATGTGCTCTAGCTAAATCTACCACATGAATATAATCTCTAACACCTGTACCATCAACAGTATCATAATCATCACCAAACACATTTAAATGGTCTCTAATACCAGATTCTACCTGCATGATATATGGAAGTAGATTATTTGGTATTCCATTAGGTATTTCACCAATTAAACCAGATTCATGTGCTCCAATAGGATTAAAGTATCTAAGTAAGACTGCAGATAAATCCTTATTAGAAACACATATATCACTTATGATCATTTCATTCATTTTCTTTGTAGTTCCATAAGGATTAGTAGTAGTACCAAAACCATATTCTTCTTTAAAAGGAACTTCAAAATCATCACCATATACTGTAGCACTAGATGAAAATACCAAATTATTCACATTATACTTTTTCATTAACTTATAGATATTTAAAGAACCAGAAATATTATTCTCATAGTATTCAATTGGTTTTTCTACAGATTCACCTACAGCCTTTAATCCTGCAAAATGAATAACTGCATCAAACTTATTATCTTTAAATACTTTTTCTAATTCTTCATAATCTAAAATATCAATTTTATAAAACTTAGGACGAACATTAGTAATCGTCTCAATTGAATCTAAAACACTTTCGCTAGAATTATATAAATTATCTACAATCACAACTTCATGTTTAGAATTAATTAATTCAACACAAGTATGTGAACCAATATATCCTGTACCACCAGTAACAAGTATTTTCATTTAGCCTCCTATTAATCTAAAAATATCATTATATGTCACAAAAATAATTAAGAATAATAACACAATCATTGATGCAGACATAACTAAATTCTGAGCTTTTTGTGATAATGGTCTTCTTATAATAGCTTCTATTAAAACTATTAATACTCTACCTCCATCAAATATAGGTAATGGTAATGCATTCACAACACCTACATTTACTGAAATCATTGCCATTAATTGGAAGTAATATTCAGGACCTAAACTTGCAGCTTCAGAAACAGTAGAATATATTCCTACAGGACCACTTAAACTATTTAAATTCATACCTTTAAATAAAGACATAAATGATGACCAAGTAAGTTTTAAGATAAAGAATGTGTATTCAAAACCATATTTAAAACAATTAAAGATATTCACATCAACTGTTTCAACAGCAGCATTAGAAAAACCTATTCCGATTAAATATCTGTTTTCTTCAGCATCATATTCAGGATTTACTTTTACTTCAACATATTCATTATTTCTTAATACTGTTAAGTTCCAAGGACCATTTCCATCATATGCAGAAGTAAATTGAATTAGTTCCATATAAGATTCAGGAGATATAGATAAACCATTTTCAAATGCAACATTAGTTACAATATCACCTTGTTTTAAACCAGCAATAGCTGCAGGAGAATTTTCTTGTATTAAAGTAATTTCAGGTTTACTTGATACTACATATGTACCAGAATGTAGGATTATTAAAGAATAAATAAGTATCGCTAAAACAATATTCATAAATATGCCCGCAAACATCACAATTACTCTTTTCCATTTAGCTATACCTGTAAGAGTTCTTTCTGCTGGTAGATTTGAATCATCAACTTTTGTTTCAAGTGAATTATCACTATCTCCAGCCATAGCTACAAAACCACCCAAAGGAAGTGCTCTTAAAGAATATTCAGTTTCTTTTCCTTTAAATGAAAACAACTTAGGACCCATACCTATAGAGTATTCTTGACAATATACATTAAAAAACTTTGCAGCAACTAAATGCCCAAATTCATGTATAGAGACGATAACAGATAATAGTATCGCAAATAAAATAAGATTTCTTAAAATTTCCATCCCTAAAATTATATCACTTATATATAAATATGGGCTATGAATTAGCCCATAAATTATCTACGTATTCTTTTGCCCATTTATGTGAAGATATGATTTGTTCAACTGTAGGATCTTTTATATAATGAGCATTCTTCAAAGTTTCAAAGATATATTTTTCAATTTCAATAAATTGTATTCTTTCTTTTAAGAAAAGATTAACCGCTTCATCATTTGCACCTATTAAGATTGCTCCAAAATTACCTTCATATTGACCTATTTGTTTAGCTAGTTTTACTAAAGGATATCTTTGATAATCCATCTTTTTAAAATTTAAGCTAGTTAAATTATCTAAATCTAAATATTGTGTTTTATCATCATATAGATGTCTTGGATATAAAAGCGCATATTTAATCATTAGATGCATATCAGGTGTACCAATTTGGGCAATTATAGAACCATCATTATATTCAACCATTGAATGTACCATTGATTGACTATGCAATATTACATCAATCTTTTCATAAGGAATATTAAATAAATAATGAGCCTCTATTACTTCAAAACCCTTATTCATCATTGTTGCAGAATCAATAGTAATTTTTGCACCCATATTCCATACAGGATGTTTTAAAGCTTTTTCAAGAGTAGCATTTTTTAATTCTTGTCTACTTAAATCTCTAAAAGCACCACCAGAGCCAGTTATAATCAATCTTTTAACATCTTCAATATTGTGTCCTTTTAAACATTGAAGTATTGCGGCATGTTCAGAATCAATAGGATATAAATTTACTTTATATTCTTCAATTGCTTCATTTATAATTTTTCCACCTGCTACTAAAGTTTCTTTATTAGCTAAGGCAATATCTTTTCTATTTTGAATAGCTGTCAAAGTTGGCTTAAATCCCACAAAGCCTACTAAAGCATTCACTAATAAATCATAATCATTTAATTTAGCCATTTCTTCTAGACCATTATCACCATAGAAGAATTTAATATTAGGATATTTATAAATTAAATCATTATTAGCTTTAATAGTGTAGACATATTTCAAATCAAAATCATTTAAAATCTCTTTTAAATAATCAATATTATGTCCAACAGAAACACCAACTAGTTCTAGTTGATCTTTATGTGCTTTAATAATATCTATAGCTTGGCTTCCAATAGAACCAGAAGCTCCCATTAAAATTAATCTTTTCATAATAATGATAATAACACACCAAAAAATATAATCGAGAAGATATTAGAATCAAATCTATCTAAGATTCCTCCATGCCCTGGTATTAAATTAGAAAAATCTTTAATTTCATACTTTCTTTTAATCATTGAGAATACTAAATCACCTATTTGACAAACTATAGGTAATAATAGTGAAGATATTATAAAGAAATTAGATTCCATACCAAAGAATTTAAAGAAACTAGTATACATATAAGAAGCAATAAAGCCAAATAACCATCCACCTATTGCTCCTTCAATAGTCTTTTTAGGAGAAATTCTTTCTATTAGTTTGTGTTTACCAAATTTCAAACCCACTAAATATGCAAAGGAATCAGTTACATAACAATTTAAAATAACATATCCTAGCATCCATTTATCTCTAGCTTCAATACTACTAGCAAAGTTTAAACCAAAACCTATTAATGTCGACATAAAAAAAACTACCGCAATATCTATAAAATGTATTTCTTCATCAAATACTGCAATAGTTAAAAGTAATAACATTTCAATTAGAATAATTGCGACTCTATTAAATGGATAGAATAATAAAAGCATTATAGCTAAGGCCATAGGAATATATAACTTAAGATTGAATTGTTTTTTAAGCATCATTACAATTTCATAAGTCCCATATAGACCAATAAAAGCTAAGGCTGCTTTTAAAACATATCCTCCAGATAAAACGCTAATCACTGTAAGCAAGACAATAATAATTGAACTAATTATTCTTTGTTTCATCTCTGCCTCCAAAATTACGTTTTCTTGAATTATATTCTTCAATACATTTATCTAAAACATCATTATTGAAATCAGGCCATAAAGTATCAATAACCACAAATTCAGAATAAGCTAACTGATATAAAAGGAAATTAGATAAACGCATTTCATTTCCAGTTCTAATTAATAAATCTACTTCAGGTAGATCCTTTGTATATAAATAATTACTAAATGTTTCTTCATCTAAATCATCAACTAAACCATCTTTATAATCTAAAGCATATTTTTTACAAGCTTTAACTATTTCATCTCTAGATCCATAATTAAAAGCAAAGTTTAATATTAATCCAGTATTTTTTGATGTAGTTTCTATCGCTTCATCAATAACCTTCATAGTTTCACTAGGGATCTTATCTCTATCGCCTATTATCATAATGCGTACATTATTATCCATTAATTCTTTAATATACTTAGAAAAGAATATTTTAGGTAAAGACATAATATAATTTACTTCTTCAATTGATCTTTTC
>CADBMV010000039.1 GCA_902795865.1 uncultured Erysipelotrichaceae bacterium
CATAACAGAATTATAGAATGGCCATAGGACTTAACAATAGATTGATAGGATCTATAATTCCTATCTGGAAAGATATTATACGAGAGGTATATACTATGAAATTATTAAGAAGTATTTTAAGATATGCAGCACTCATTCTAGTTGTCGGTGGTATTGTTGTGATACTTGGCACATACTGGACAAAAAAAGAGATTTTAATGGCACTTGTATCTAATACAATTGTGAAAAGTTCAATGTCAGTACTTAAAACAATAGCAATGGCTGTTGGTGCTGTGTTTGCTGGACTAATTCTATTTATTTTCTCTATGAGACTTTCTAGCAACATTAGAAGAATTGAAAGAGAAAGAAATGCAGAATTAAAAGCCAAAGAAAAAGAAACCAAAGAAGAGGCTAAGCGTCTTCAAAAAGAAGCTGAAGAAGCAAGAGCAGAAGCTGAAAAAGTAAAAAAAGAAAATGAATTAATGAGACAGACATTTATGAAGGAACCTGAAGAGACTTCATCAGATGAACAAGCTTAATAGCTTGTTTTCTTTTTATAATAACTATCATGATGTAAATGAATGCGTAGGATATATCTTAACTTTTAATAATGGAAAATCTGTATTATAAGGGTTTTATTAAAAAAATGCATCATTTTGGACTATAGAATTGTAAAAAAATGCATCATTTTGGATAGTCAATTAATTAAAAAATGCATCATTTTGGACTATCAGATAATTTTTTAATAAAAAATTGTATAAAAAAAAGACAATGTCGATACGTTCAACATTGCCTTTAAACATTACATTTGTTCAAACGCCTGTGTAAAGTCAGCGATTAAATCATTAACATCCTCACAACCTGTAGAGATACGAATTAGATTGTTATATGCAGATTTAGGGAAGACTAGTGTAACAACATCTCCTAAGCTTGTAGCTACTGGAGGTATTTTTGTTGCATCAACAAATTTACACATTTGTTCATATCCATCTTTAAGGTGAACACACAACATTCCACCAAAGACACCATCTTCAAATATTTGTTTTGCAAGTTCGTGTTGCTTATGTGATTCAAGTCCTGGATAAGTTACAAAATCTACCTCATCTCTAGTTTCAAACCATTTAGCTAATGCTAGAGCATTTGCTGATTGTTGTTTTACTCTTAGAGGCATAGTTTTAATACTACGTAATAACAACCAAGAATTAAATGGAGAAATATGTGAACCAAAATTATCATAGTAATAACGAACTTTATCCATATCTTGTCTTGATCCTGCAACAATACCACACAACGCATCGCCATGTCCTACATAATACTTGGTACCCGAATGCACAACTATATCAGCACCAAGTTGAAGAGGTTTTAAAACAATTGGTGATAAAAATGTATTATCAACAATAAACTTACATCCATGTTTATGAGCAATTTGAGCTATAGCAGGTAAGTTGGCAAGTTTTAACTGTGGGTTTGATAAAACTTCTAAGTAGACCACTTTTGTATTAGGTCTCATTGCTTTTTCAATGTTTTCAATATCTAATATTTCTACTCTGGAAGTTTCAATTCCTTTTGCAGGTAAAATATCTGCAAACATACTAGAAGTACACATAAATGTATCGTCTGAACATATAACATGATCACCTGCATTTAAATTAGATAGTAAGGCATTAGATATAGCTGCCATACCACAGCTACATATAATAGCATCTTCACTTCCTTCTAAAGCCATAACTTTTTTTCTAACTGCATCAGTTGTTGGATTTGTTGTTCTTGAATAGATAAATAGATCCTCTTCCCAATCAGCTCCTCTTTTCAACATCTCATCATATTCTTCTGCAGTTTCATAACCATATGATGAAGTTTCAAAAATAGGGGTATTTAAAGCTTTAGTAATAGGTTCTCTAGCTTCTCCAACTTTAATAGCTCTAGTAGCTAGACCCATTTTTGTATAATCAGTATCATATCTAGACATAGCACTTCTCCTTTTCTAAAGATAATCATATCATAAAGTGAATAACGATTTTTTAGAGTATATAAACCAATTAAGAAACCAAAAGTATATTCAAATAAAAAAAATTAATAAAGCAATTATTGTGTTTGAAATATAAATAATACTAATTTTTAGACTTGCACAAAATTATGTTCAAATTTTTCCATTAACTCTTTTTGAACCAAATCATATTCACCATTTAAGAAAATATCAAAATACTTATCAATGAATTCTTGCCAACTTTCAGCTTCGTGTCTAGTAAGAATCGGATAATAATAAACATTATTTTCTTCAGCTGCATCAACATCAGGGTAAGCATCACCAATTATTAAAATATCAGTGTTTTTATAGCCTTTTGTAAGCATAGTTGCTATACATTTATTTTTTAAGCTTCAAAAGCAGATGCAACTTCTTGAAGAAGTGAAATGATTTGTAGTCCTTGAGGACAAATACCTTCACATTGTCCACAAGCTATACATTCAGATGCTTTACCATGTCCTTCTGATGTTAAGTGTCTATAATACATCTTTTGATTCCATTCATTAAATACTTTGTATTTATTCATGCAAGCAAACAATTCTGGAATTCTTATTTGCATTGGACAACCATCAGTACAATAATGACAAGCAGTACATGGAATCATTCCTTTTCCAGTGAAGATTTCGCATACTTTTTCAATAGCAGCTAATTCATTTTCATCTAATGGTTTAAAATCTTTCATCGTATCAACATTATCAATCATCTGTTCCATATCAGACATACCAGATAATACCATTCTTACATTTTCATGAGATGCAGCAAATCTAATTGCATAAGAAGCATTAGAACCACCATTTAAGCCTTTGATAATTTCATCAGCTTCTTCAGGAAGATTTACTAAACTTCCACCTTTAACAGGTTCCATTACAATAACTGGTTTATTATGTTTAACACAAACTTCATAACACTTCTTGCTTTGTACAGAAGCATCATCCCAGTCAACATAGTTTAATTGTATTTGTACGATTTCTACTTGTGGATAAGTAGTTAGTATTTCATCTAAGACTTCTGCTCTATCATGGAAAGAAATACCCACATGCCTTATTTTTCCTTCTTCTTTTAATTTGAAAGCTGTTTCATAAGCATTACATTTCTGATACTTTTTAAAGTTTGTTGCATTTTGAGCATGCATTAAATAAAAATCAAAGTATTCAACACCACAAGCAGCTAATTGTTTTTCAAATAAAGGTCTAATTTCTTCTTCAGATTGGAAATAATTATCAGATAACTTGTTTGTAAGCAAGAACTCATCTCTTGAGTGTCTACTTGCAAGACACTTATTAACGGCGATTTCACTTTTTTCAGAAATATAACCATGTGCTGTATCAAAATAATTAAAACCATTTTCTAAAAAGTAATCTACCATTTTAGATGTTTGTTCATAATCAACCTCATCACCAATCATTGGAAGTCTCATCATTCCAAAACCAAAATTCTTTTTAATTTCATCAAATACTTTAATCATTGTCGCCTCCTTCTAGCAATTCTTTATTTGCTTGTTTAAACATAAGCAATATTTCTTTAACCTCATATTTAGCTTTTTTAAATTTCAAATCAGGAAAAGCTTCAACCAATCTTCTTTGCTGAGCATTTAAATATTTATGGAGTTGTATAATTTTATCTACTCTAGAATCTATTCTTTCTTCTATAGTATCATCAATATGCTTTTTTGCATCCTCTAAAGCAATAATCAATTCATTAATTTTCTCTTCAAAATCTTTTAAGTTAATTACTGTAATATAGGTATCAATTGACATCACAGTAACTATAAAAATAGCTAAGTAATATATTATTTTTGGGTTTAGTAAAGCTGTAGTATGAGATACTAACCAAGGATGAAAATACATTATTACAATTAATGCAAACGATCCAAAAGCTAAATAACCAAGCAAACAAACTCTTCCATTAATATTTAAAGGCTGATTAGAATAGTCCCACCATCTTGCATGAAATAATAGTTCCATCATATAACTAGTGAAATATTCTAAAATACAATTAATGGTAGCACTAAGAATAAACAATAGTACAGGATTTTTTATTGATCCTAAAATAAGAATGTCTAAAACGGCACCAAAACCATAAATGGGTATGTATGGTCCATTTAAAAACCCACTATTAATTAGTTTTTTGCTGGTACAAGATCTAAGTGATGATTCATATATCCATCCAATAGTGCTATAGATATAAAACCAAATACAATAAGTAGCTATTTTAAGTAACACAAAACTATTTTATATCTTTTTATTTAAAAGAGCATTAAAAACTAATGATGAAATAATCTAATACCCGTAAAACACATGGTGATGTTTAGTTTATTACACATATCTATAACATCTTGATCTCTTAAAGAGCCTCCAGGTTGTGCGATATATGTAACTCCACTTGCATAAGCTCTTTCAATATTATCTGAAAAAGGAAAGAATGCATCAGAAGCTAAAGATACTCCTGTAATATTATCTAGATATTTTCTTATTTCTTTATCAGTTAATGGTTCTGGTTTGTATTCAAAGTATTTTGCATAGTTATTATCTGCGGTAATATCTTTTTCATTTTTATTTATATAAGAATCAATAATATTATCTCTATCGATTCTACTGATGTCTTTTTTAAATGGTAGATTTAATACTTTGTCATGCATTCTTAAAAACCAAGTATCAGCTTTACTTCCTGCAAGTCTTGTGCAATGTATACGCGATTGTTGACCAGCACCAACTCCAATTGCTTGGCCATCATATGCATAGACAACAGAATTAGATTGAGTATATTTTAAAGTAATCAAAGCAACAATTAAATCTCTTTTTGCTTCTAAAGGAAGATTTGTGTTGCTTGTTACAATATTGTTTAATACTTCTTCATTAAATTGAATTTTATTATGAGCTTGTTTAAAAGTTATACCAAAAACCATTTTTGTTTCTTCTTCAACACAATCATAATTTGGATCTATTTGAATAATATTATAATTTCCTTTTTTCTTTTTCTTTAATATCTCTAAAGCTTTTTCATCATAGCCTGGTGCAATTACTCCATCTGATACTTCTCTAGAAATTAATTTTGCGCTAATTTCATCACATCTATCAGATAGTCCAATAAAATCTCCATAGGAAGACATTCTATCAGTACCTCTAGCTCTTGCATAAGCTAAAGCCAATGGTGAATTATCTAAATCTTTAATATCATCTACAAAACAAGCTTTCTTTAATTTATCAGACATCTTTAAACCTAAAGCAGCTGAAGTAGGTGATACATGTTTAAAACTTGTAGCGCAGGTAAAGCCTGTAGCAAGTTTTAATTCTTTTACAAGTTGCCACGCATTTAAAGCATCTAAAAAATTAATATAACCTGGTTTACCATTTAAGATAGTAAGTGGTAAATCTAAACCATTTTCCATATAAATCTGTGCAGGTTTTTGATTAGGATTACATCCATACTTTAATTCAATCTTATTCATATTAATCACCATTATTTTTATTAAATATTATTTCTTTATCTCCATAGGAAACATATAAAGATATCTTATTGGTAGTATTTAAACTATTCCATAATTTATTAGAGAAATCATTAAAATCATCATTTATTTCTATTTCAATAGGATCTAAAGAAAAGCTAGGTAAAGGATCATCATTATGGTCATATGTAGAAATAAAGTGGCCAATATTATTAATTAATTTATAATTATAATATTTTCTTTCACACTCATTATTTTTTCTTTTAAGTATAGAAATATCATAATTATCATTATTTATTAAGCCAGAAATTCTAGGAGTATAATTTGGTTCATCAGGTTCATATTCTCTAGTATCTAAAGCTTGTTTAAAAGTTAAGCCATTATCTAAATATTCATAGATTGTATCTGTTTGATTGCCATTACTAACAATTATTGAATCACTATATTTTCTTATCGCATTATAAATAATTAACGAAGGATCTTCTAACTTTGATTCATCATATGCCTTAGTATATAAAATATCTTTATCTTTAATAAATATTCTATTTCTAGAATTAATGCTTCTGCCCATTATAAAATAGGCAATCACATTTAAATCATTATATCTACCTATAATAATTCCTCTTCCTGGATACTCGTTATTTGAAAGATAATCAAAAATATTTATCATAATATTTCCTTATATTCCTCATTATTTATTTTTGTCTAGATAGTATTGTAAGATCCTAACTGCAGCTTGCTGATCAATAACTTTCTTACGTTTTTTTCTTGATAGATTAGCTTTAATTAAGAATTCTTCTGAATCTTTAGTAGTGCTTCTTTCATCCTGTAAGACAACTTTTATTCCAGATTCTTCTTGTAGTATTTCAGAAATCTCTCTAGAAAGTTTTGCGCGTGGCCCTTCATCATCGTTTTCAAGTAAAGGGTATCCCATAACAACCAAATCAGGTTTTTCTTGATCAAATAAATCAAGAATTTTATCTATTGCTTCATCATAGTCATCTTTAGTAAATCTTATAGTTTTTACAGGTTGAGCTAAAAAGCCAGTGTCTGATTTGGAAACACCACAAGTAACACTACCTAAATCTAATCCTATATATTTCATGGTTTAATTATAATATAAGTAAAGGAAGGTTATAGATATGAAATTACTGATTGCTTCTGATATACATGGCAGTGTTTATTATTTAGAAAAATTAATTGACAGATATAATATAGAAAAACCAGACAAAATAATTCTGTTAGGTGATTATTTGTATCATGGTCCTAGAAATGATTTACCAAAAGACTACAATCCTAAAAAAGCTGTTGAATTATTGAATAATTTAAAAGAGAAAATTATAGGTGTAAGAGGCAATTGTGATAGTGAAGTAGATCAAATGGTACTAGAATTTCCAATAATGGCAGATTATAACTATTTAAATATAGATGGTGTAGATATCTATTTAACTCATGGCCATATTTATAATCAGAATAATCCCATACCTGGATCTAAAGGAATAGTTTTATATGGTCATACACATGTAGCTAGTTGTGAAACAATTGAAGGAATAACTTATATAAATCCAGGATCTATTTCTATACCTAAACAAGATTCAAAACATAGTTATCTTGTTTATGAAGATAAGATGTTTAAATGGATTGATTTAATAGAAAATAAAGCATACAAAAAGATTAGTATTTGAATAAAATGATATGAAACATTCAGTTGATGTACTAGATTGTGATTATTATTTTTATGAAGAATATTGTCATGCGGTGTATGATGAAGCTATAGATATAAAAGATAGAGTGTACAATTACTTAATTAAATAGGAGCTAACTATATAAAAATCAAGTAGTTTTGATGAAAAAGTTTGAAAATGTTAACTTAATTGATTTGTTAGCTTATAGATGTATA
>CADBMV010000040.1 GCA_902795865.1 uncultured Erysipelotrichaceae bacterium
CAAGGAAACATATATTTATTATCTTATTAAACAGACTTATTTCAGTATTATATGAATAAGCGGAAATACAAAAGATAAGTTACAATATATCAAATAAAGTACCTTAAAATGGCATTTAATGATATAATTCATGCAAAGTAAACAATCATTAATTCGCGAACAAAAGTACTACTTAGCGGATTTGTCTATTTACTATGCAACGAAAACAATTATAGTAAGAGGCTTATTATTAAAGCCTCTTTTTAAAACAATTAATAATAAACATTTTTAGCTATGAATTTATATTTACAAACGTGCTTTAAATAAATATAATTAAAGTACGATAGAGAAGGAAATAGCCATGAACAAAAGAAAAGAAATCATTTGTGAAAAAGCACAGAAATCTAATGGACTCATTACAACAAAAGAGATAGAAGAACTTGGAATCGGAAGATATAAAATTAAAGACTTTATAGGGGATGGTTTTTTGGTTAGAGAATCGAAAGGAGTTTATTCAGTTACAAAAGAAAGCACCGATGATTATGCAGCGATACAGAAAAGATCACAAAAGGCGATTTATTCTTATGGTACAGCACTTTATTTTCATGGACTTTCTGATAGAGTTCCAAGAACTATAGATATAACATTACCTCAGGGCTATAATGCTAATAGATTGAAAAAAGCAAATCCAAAGTTAAGAATTCATTATGTACAACCTAAAATCTTAAATCTTGGAGTGCAAGATTTAATAACACCTCAAGGAGCTGTGGTAAAAGCATATAATAAAGAGCGATGTATTTGTGATTTAGTAAAGTATCGTAAAAGAATAGATAAGCAATTATTCACTCAAGTAATAAAAACATATTTTTCAGAAACATATAATCCTCGTGACATCTTAAAAATGGCTAAAGTTATAGGTGTTGAAAATGATATTAGAAAATACATGGAGGTGTTGTAGATGCTTACACCAGAACAATTAAAAGGAAAATTAGAAATATAACTAAACTAAAAAAACTCTCTTCGCAGAAGATTCTTCAGATGTATCTATTCGAAAGAGTTTTAGAGAGATTATCAAAATCAAAATATGCTAAGAACTACTAAGAAAGTCATGCATTATATAAGAACGAGATAGATTAATAAATCTAATAAAACTTACCATACTTTTGAATAGAAAAGCATAAAATTAATTATAGAGATAGTCATGACAGAAAACAAAACATACATAGCTATTGATTTAAAATCATTCTACGCTTCTGTAGAATGTGTTGATCGTGGTCTAGATCCTTTAAATACTAATTTAGTTGTTGCAGATGAATCAAGAACTAATAAGACTATCTGTTTGGCTGTATCTCCAGCTTTAAAAAGCTTTGGTATACCTGGTAGACCTAGATTATTTGAGGTTGAGCAACAAGTTAAAAAAATTAATATTGAAAGAAAAAGAAAAGCTAAAAAGATAAAAGGTAAATCACATTTTTTAGATAAGATTGTAAATGATGATGAAGTATTAATAGATTATATTGTAGCTACTCCTAGAATGAATATGTATCTAGAGTTTTCTACAGAAATATATAATACTTATTTAAAATATGTATCTAGTGAAGATATTCATGTTTATTCAATAGATGAAGTTTTTATAGATGTGACTAATTATTTAAATACTTATAAATTAAGTGCACATGAATTAGCTTTAAAAATGATTAGAGACGTCATGATTAAAACAGGAGTTACAGCTACTGCAGGAATTGGTACTAATTTATATTTAGCTAAAGTGGCAATGGATATAGTCGCAAAACATATACCTGCAGATAAAGATGGCGTTAGAATTGCTGAACTTAATGAAAGATCATATAGAGAATTATTATGGGATCATAAGCCTTTAACTGATTTCTGGAGAGTTGGTGCAGGTTATACAAGAAGATTAGAAAAATATAATTTATATACAATGGGTGATATCGCAAGATTTTCTTTAAAAAACGATGGAATATTATATGATGAGTTTGGCATAAATGCGGAATTATTGATTGATCATGCTTGGGGATATGAACCTTGCACTATGAAAGATATTAAGGCATATAAACCAAGTAATAATTCTATAAGTTCTGGACAAGTATTAATGCAGCCATATACTTATGAAAAAGCATTAGTAGTAATGAAAGAGATGGTTGATAATCTTGTTTTAGATTTAGTAGAAAAAGGTTTATGTACAGATCATGTGAGTTTAGCAATAAACTATGATACTTCAAATGATTTAAGTAATTATTCTGGAATAATAACTAATGATTACTATGGAAGAAGAAATGCTAAACCAGCAGCTGGTTCTTTTAAATTAAAAGAGTATACTTCATCAACAAGATTAATAATGGAAGCTTTTGTATCTATATATGAGGCAAATGTAGATAAGAATTTATTGATTAGAAGAATTACAATTGTTGCAGATAGAGTTATGCCTATAAGTGAATCAAAGAAACAGATTAAGCATGAACAATACAACTTGTTTATGAATTTTGATAATCAAGATGAAATTAATAAAGAAGAAAATAATGAATTAGAAAAAGAAGAGAAATTACAGAAAGCACTTTTAAATATAAAACATCGTTTTGGTAAGAATTCTGTATTAAAAGGTACTAACTATGAGGAAGGTGCTACAGGTATCGATAGAAATGAACAAGTAGGAGGTCATAAGGGATGAGTAATAAATATGATGACATAATTGATCTTCCTCGTTTTGTTTCTAAAAATAGAAAACATATGTCTAATTATGATAGAGCTGCACAATTTGCCCCATTTGCAGCACTTACTGGTTATGGTGAACAAATAAGTGAAGCTAATAGAATAACTCAAGATTTTATTGAGCTTGGTGAACAAGAAAGAAATGAATTAGATTATAAAATCAGTTTAATTAATAATAATATTAAGAATAAACCAGTAATTAAATTAAGATATTTTATTCCTGATAAATATAAGGATGGTGGTGAATATCTTGAAGAAGAAGTAATAGTTAAAAGAATTGATTATGTTTATAGATTATTAATATTAACAGATAATAGAAAAATTGATTTTTATTATATTAATGATATACAAATTAAAAATAATAACAAAGAAGATATTTAGTTATAATAAGTATCATTTATTATAAAGAGAAAACACATTTACCATTTAAATATGTTTTTAATACTTTTATATCTTTAATCTTATTAACATCAACATTAAATAAATCTTTATCAAGTATTACAAAATCTGCAAGATAATTCTCTTGAATTAAACCTTTTATATTTTCTTCAAAGCTAGCATATGCACCATTGATAGTATATGATTTTATAGCTTCTTCAACACTAAAAGCTTGATCAATTAAATAAGTATTATCTTTATCTAAAGAAGATCGAGTTATAGCACATTGCATTCCTTTTAAAACATTAGCAGTTTCTACAGGAGCATCAGAACCATTTGAGACATTTAAACCCATATTCATTAATGTTTTAAAATTATAGCTTGTCTTAGCTAAGTCTTTTCCAACTCTATCTTCAACAATTTGATTATCATAATCTAAAAATATTGTTTGGGCATATATAAGCATATTTAATTCAGCTAATTTTTCTAGTTGGTCTTTTCTTGTAATTTGACAATGCACAATCCCATGTCTATGGTTTTCTCTAGGATGATTATTTAAAGTTAATTCATAAGCTTTTAAGATTTGATCTAAACATCTATCACCAATTGAGTGTATTGCAAGCTGCATCTTATTCTTATTTGCATAATCAACCATTGAGTTTAATTCTTCATCAGAATAAATAAGTAAACCATTAGTACTTGGATCATCATTATATGGTTTATTTAAAGCTGCAGATCTACTTCCTAAAGATCCATCTGCTACTATTTTAATAGGGCCAGTCTTAAAAAAGTTAGTTCCTTTTGATGTGAGATTTCCATCATCTATAAATTGTTTTAAAGATTCATAATCTTTAAATTGTGATTGTTCATAGATACGAATATTTAGATTATTTTGCTTTTCTAATTCATGTAGTACTTCATCAATTAACTTATAATCTAAACCATTAAATGTATGATAATCATCAGATTGTACAGAAGTAATTCCAAATGAATTTAAATGAGATATAGCTGAAAGAAACATCTTTTGAATATCTTGTTTATTTGGTAAAGGAATTAAATCTTTAACTAAGCTAATCGCATTATCAATTAATAAACCATTTTCAAAATCGATTTCTCCACCAAGTGGTGATTTACTATATGCATCAATATTAGCTATTTGTAGTGCTTTAGAATTCACAACCACCATGTGTCCACAAGTTCTAGCTAGAAAGATTGGTTTATCTATAGATAATTCATCTAAATCATTTTTATTAGGCATTCTTTTTTCATCAGTAAATAAATCTTGATTCCAACCTCTACCAATTATCCAATTTAAATCAGGATTATCATTTATATATTGTCTTAAATAATCTTTAAAGTCTTTTAATGAGTTAGTATGTTCATTAAGTTTTGCATATAGTAAACTCTGTCCAAGATTTAATAGATGCATATGTGAATCATTGAAACCAGCACATACAAATTTATGATCTAGATCTATTAATTCATCTTCATCATTTAATTGCGCTAAAGCATCTTGATTATTACCTACATAAGTAAAGATATTATCTTCTACCACAAAGGCTTGTTTAATATCTTTTCCTGTATATACGATTCCATTAATAAATATTTTTTTCATTATTTGTTTCCTTCTATCTTTATTAATTTTTTATATGCATAACCCATAGCACTTAAAGGATAATTAACTTGATCATTAGTATTGCCACATATTAATAAATCAATAATATCTCCATTATCATCTTTAATTTGATCTGATATTAGTATCACATGTGGTGATAATGATTCATCTTGATCAATCATATCTACAGCTAAGACATCACCAGCTTCACCAAAATATAAATTAATATCTCTACTACATACAATATCACCATTTTCTAAATAATCTATAAATGAAGGTATATATGTCCAAGAATATGTAAAGCCATAATCTAAAGAAGTTTCATCATGTATAGAATTATAATATTTCCATTGATATTCATCGATGGAGTCCATTTTAATTCCTCCTGCATACATACATTGTGATACAAAATTATTACAATTACTCTCATAATCATCATAATCAGGATTTCTAGTATCTCCATATTTAATCGCATAAGCTTTAGCTAAGTTTCTATCATATGGATAGCTATGTGCTTTAGAAGTATAAGTTTGACCATTGTTTACTTCTTGTATTTGTTTCTCATACATTAAAAAAGAATCATGCATTATCTTTAAGTAATTATCTTTAATGTTATCTATTTCTTGTATACCATTTCCTTTATATTCTCTATCGAAATATAAAAATACTCCCTCTTCTTTTTCTACTTTACTTAATTTATATTCATCATTTTCTTTAACTAAATAAAAGTAGTTATACACTTTTGCTTGTTTAGAGCTAATACCATTTAAATGATGAAAGTTTACTGATGAATCTTCTAGTAATGTGACTTTAATGGTGTTATATGCAGTATTACTAAGTTCAATAATTTCTATAGAATAGCTACAATCATCTAATTTTAGATCGTTTATAGAATAATCATTTCTATATGTTACTAAGACATCTAGAGCACTATTAACTAAATAGGCATTATCTGAATAATCTTTAGAAAATAAATCTGAAAAGTCTGTAGGTTTTAAATACTTTATAGATTTATAGTATAGATTTAAATAATCTGTAATATTTTTAATAATACTTTCATCTAAATTAAACTTATCATCTATCTTATTTAAATAATTAAAATCATCTTCTATTACATATACATTTCTTTTTATAGTCTCAGATACATTACCACTAGAATCACTTACACGATATTCAACTTCATATTGTCCTGGTATTTGAGTGTTTATATTGTTTGTGATAATTAAATCATTAGATAAATCTTTATCATAGTTATCAATGATGTTTGCGCCTAATTCTAGGTATTGCTCATTAGGATTTAAAAATATATCTTTTCCTATTAATTCAATCTTAGGTGCAGTTGTATCTATTACATTAACATTTCTATATAAAGTTTGAATAAATGATTTATAAGCTACTTTGTATCTACCAATTGTGGTAGTATCGACATTGCCTATTGGATTTAATTGTTTCTTAGTAAAAGGATTTATAGCACCCTCATCTATATACTCACTATTAACTTCAATGTTTATAGTTGTATCACCATTAATAGATACAAAAATAGGTACGAATTTTAAAGTCAGATATATAACTACTATTAATAGAATTATTAATAATGAAGCAAGTGATTTTGTTTTCTTTTTCATATTTTATATCTTACAACAATCTTTCATACGATGAGTAAAATTTGTTAAAATTAAGTTAGACATTTAGGAGGAAAATAACTTGAGTAATAATTTATTTGATGTTGTGTTGTTGTTTGCTTTACCTGCAAGTGGTAAAAGTGAAGTAAGACGTTATATGGCTAATATTGGAGCTGAAAGATTAAGTAAAGAATTTCATATTGGAGATAATCTACAATTAGATGATTTTCCATATGTCTTTATGATGAGAAGAATAGATGAAGAATTAATGGCTATGGGTTTGGATAGAATATACTATCCAGGAGAAGATTCATTCATTGATGGAAGAGATTGGGGTACATTAACTACTTTATTAAATGAAGATTATTATGATTTAATAAATCGCAATGTGGTTGAGTGTGATTCAGCTGCGCAATATTTATTCCAAAGATTTGAAAATGCAGCTATTAAAGTAGGTATTAATCCACGTTTAACTTATTTAGATGAAGATGTAAGAAAAAAATTAGCTGAGAAATTAGAAGATGAATGCCGTAAATTATTAGATGAAAAACATGCACAATATCCAGAAACAATGGAAAACAAAACTATTATTGTTGAGATGGCAAGAGGTGGTGCTGAAGGTGCTAGCTTACCATTAGATGATCCATTTGGATATCAATATACTTTAAGACATTTCTGTCCTGAGATACTTCAAAAAGCTGCAATCTTATACATTGAAGTTACTCCAGAAGAATCTAAGAGAAAAAATAGAGAGAGATTTGATCCTACTAATCCAGGTGATTCTGTAGCACATATGACTCCTGAATTAGTTATGATTCATGATTATGGATGTGATGATATGCCTTATCTTAGAAGTCACAGCGAAAAACCAGATACTATCACTGTTAAACAATATGATAAGACTTACTATATTCCAATTGGCACATTTAACAATATGCCAGATCGCACTACTTTCTTAAGAGACTTCCCAGAAAAATGGGATCCTGAGCTAGTGAAGCAGATAGAAGCTCTAGTAAGAAATGCGACAGATAAGATGTGGGAAAACTATAAGAAATAAGAGATAACCAGCTAAAAGCTGGTTTTCTTTTACTGCATAAAAAATGTTTAAAAATATGCAGTAAAATATGAAAAATATGGATTTACTGCATAAAAAATGATAAAATATATGCAGAAAAGGAACAATATGAGGAGATTTGATTATAGTTTTTTAGATAGTGGCTTGCTTCCAAGTGGACTTGTTGATTTGTGCAGTAACATTTATTCTTTAAGGACCTCTACAGATTTAAGAAAGACAAAGCATATTAATGTTTTTACAGAACTAGAAAAAATAGCAATAATTCAATCTGTAAAAGGCTCTAATGCAATTGAAGGAATATATACTAGCGATCAACGTATTCTAGATATAGTAAATAAGAATAGTTCGCCATTAAATCATGATGAACAAGAAATCGCAGGATATCGTGATGCTTTAAATATAATTCATACAAATTTTGAAAATATTAATTTTACAGTAAACGATATTCTATTGCTTCATAAAACAATGTTGTCTTTTTCTAATGATGAATTAGCTGGTAAGTTCAAGGAAAGTGATAACGTTATTATGGAAATAGGAAGTGACGGAAGTAGAAGAGTAAGGTTTTATCCAACGCCTGCAAGTCAAACTAGCGAAGCTATGAAACAATTAGAGTTGGCATATTTAGATGCATGTTCCAACGCTAAAATCAATAAACTTCTTCTTATCCCTTGCGTTATATTAGATTTTTTATGTATTCATCCATTTGCAGATGGAAATGGCAGAATGTCTAGATTGTTGTCGCTATTATTACTATATAAAAATGGATTTGATACAGGAAAATATATATCATTTGAACAACAAATTAATAGATATAAAGACTTGTATTATGACGCATTACAAAAATCTTCTTATGGTTGGGATAAAAATGAAAATTCTTATTTTCCATTTATGCAAAATTTTCTTATGACGCTATTTATGTGTTATAGAGAATTAGATACAAGGTTTGCAATTGTGTCTGGAAAGCGTATCAGTAAAAGTGGTCGCATTGAGGCTACCATTCTTAATAGTTTAATTCCAATATCAAAATCAGAAATAGCATATATTCATCCAGATATATCTATTAGTACTATAGAAGCAGTTCTTTCTAAATTATTAAAAGATAAGCAAATAAAAAAGATTGGCACTTATAAAAATTGCAGATATATAAGGAATAATTAATTACATTAATTCTTTTAATAAATATAATCCCTTTTTAGTTATTTCAGGATCATTAGTAAAAGTTAATCTCAGATGATATTCATAGTCAAAACAATATCCTGGTACAAAGAATAAACCACTTTCTTTTAGTAATCTTAAACATAAATTTTTACTTTTTTCTTTTGTGTTGTATGAAAGAAAAGAAACAGTACCATATTCAGGCATTACAAGTTCAAATTGTTTATTTTCTTTGACGAATTGTTTAACTATCTTTTTGTTTTCGTTGATTATCTTTTTACTTCTGTTAAGTAAATACTTTTTATTCTTCAATGCAATTAGTCCAAGATTATCAATTAGTGGTCCAGTAGATATAAATGAATAATCTCTTAAAATTAATAGCTTATCTATAATATTTTTACTAGCTTTAATCCAACCAAGTCTTAGTCCTGGTAGAGCATATATTTTAGATAATGAAGAAGTTGATATGCCATATTCATAAATATCAGATATTGATACTTCTTTTGTTACATTTAAACCTCTATATACTTCATCATTTAAAATGTATGTTTTTTGTTTAACACAAATTTTAATTAATTTATTAAACATTTCAATATTCCAATAAGTACCTGTAGGATTGTTTGGGGAATTAATGATAATCATTTTAATTTTGTGTTTAGAAAAGATATCTTTTATTTCATTAAAATCAGGTAACCAATTATTATTTTCATAATATTCTAGAGTTAATACTTTGCATCCTATAGCTTTAGGGATGTCTAGGAATTGTTGGTAAGAGGGTACAAATGTTAAAACTGTATCACCTTTAGATAATAAAGACATCATTATTGATTCATTGGCTTTTAGACAACCTATAGAAGTAATAATATTTTCTATAGAACCAGTTTTATATAGTTTTAAAATTTCTTTTTTAAGTTTATTATCACCTGATATTTCACCATAACTTAAAACTTTATCATTAATAGTATTATCTTTATCTAATGATAATAATTGTTTATATGTTAAAGGATATACACAAGTATCTGTAAGATTGTATATTGCTTCATTTTCATACTTGGTCATCCATTGTTCAGTTTTAAATTCATTAAATTTCATAATTAGTTATATAGTACTTTTGATAAGAAATCTTTAGCTCTATCTGATTTAGGATTTAAGAAGAATGTTTTAGAATCACTTTCTTCAACTATTTTTCCATCTTCTAAAAAGACAACTTTATTGCCAACGTTTCTTGCAAAACCCATTTCATGAGTTACAGTTATCATAGTCATACCTTGTTTACCTAAGTCTTTCATAACTTCTAATACTTCTTTAATCATTTCTGGATCTAAGGCACTAGTTGGCTCATCAAATAGCATCACCTCAGGTTTTAAACAAAGTGCTCTAGCTATGGCAGCACGTTGTTTTTGACCACCTGATAAGTGTGATGGATATTCATTAATCTTTTCTAACATACCTACTTTATCTAAATAAAGTTTTGCAGTTTCAATTGCTTCGTTTTTATCTACTCCATTATTAATAGGAGATAGAATACAATTTTCTAAAACAGTTTTATTATTAAATAGATTAAAGTGTTGAAAGACAAAGCCCATCTTTTTTCTTTGAGCTTGGTATAATTTTTTATTGTTGGAATCCATTAGTTCATTCTTGTAGAATATTTGTCCTTTATCTATTTTTTCTAGACCATGTATACATCTTAATAGTGTAGATTTGCCAGAACCTGATGGTCCTATTAAACAGACAATATCTTTTTCATTGATAGTAAGATTTATATCTTTTAAAGCCTTTAGTTCACCAAAATCTTTATAGACATTTTTAAGTTCAATCATTGATAGCTAATCTCCTTTCTAGTTTTTTAGAAAGATAAGATACAAAGATAGTCATCACTAGATACATTCCTGCAGCTACAATTAAGGGATTTAAATAGTCGTAATATCTTTTACCTAATACTTGAGAGGCATATAGTAATTCAAGTGCACCAATATTAGATATTAGAGAACTATCTTTAATTAAAGTAATAAATTCAGATACTAAAGGAGGTAATATCTTTTTAAAAGCTTGAGGAAGTATTATTTCTTTCATCATTACTTGATAGTTAATACCTAAAGTTTCACATGCTTCCCATTGACCTTTATCAACTGATTGGATACCAGACCTTATAAGCTCAGTTTGATAAGCTCCTGAATTTAAACTTAAAGCAATTAAGCCTACAATATATGGATTAGTATTTAATCTTAATCCAGTAATTGATTGATATAAAACAGGAATACCTAAAAAGAAAAATAGAATTTGTAGAAGCATTGGTGTACCTCTGATTAATTCAACATAGATTGTGCTTAAAGCTTTTAGTATTTTAGAGTTTGATAGTTTTGCGCCGGCACAAACTATACCAATAAGACAACCAAAAAAGACAGCTCCAAGAGCAAGAAGCAGGCTATGACCTGCTCCTTTAAGCATAAATAATAAGTTTTCACTAGTTAAAATACTAGCCATTATAGACCCCATTTTTCAGCTAATGCATTATAGTCATCACTAGCTTTAAAAGCATCTATAGCTTCATTGATGATATTCATTAATTCATCATTTCCTTGTTTAGCAATAATATAATTATCTTCATCTAGTAGCATTTCATCTAATACTTTAAAATCACCATTTGCAGCATAATTATTCGCAACAGCTAAATCAGCTATAACTGCATCAACTCCACCTGATATAAGAGTCTGTATACAGATACCCATATCTTCAATGGCCATTACAGTTGCGCCTTCAATTTCATTTGCGCAAGTCTCACCAGTAGTACCCATTTGTGCGCCAATGTTTTTACCTTTTAAATCTTCTAGAGTATTAATATCGCTATTAGAATTAACTAAAGCAACTTCGGCAGATTTAAAATAAGGATTTGAAAATAATACTTTTCTTTCAGGATCGTAAGTAAATCCAGATACACCTAAATCAACTTGATCAGTTTGGATTGCGGAAATAATAGTATCAAAAGACATTTGTTTCCATTCATATGTATAGTTATATCCTTGAGAATTAATATAATTAAATAACCATTCAACCATATCAACATCAAAGCCTTCGATTTCATTTGATGTAGTTAAAGATTCATATGGAGGATAATCTGGAGATACAGCAATCAATATATTTTTAGCATCATCACTACTCGCGTTTGATGGTGTATTGTTGCTAGAACAAGCAGACATAAATAAACATGTTAATGTAATCAATAAAATAGTTTTAAATAATTTTTCCATTTCTCTTTTCCTTTCTTAAAACAATTAAACTTTTTTAATAAACCTCTTCTTTCGCCGTATCAACATGTTTAATACCTCCTTATAATAAAAAAACGCCTTCCTTCCAGAAGACGATTGAACGCGGTGCCACAACTGGTTGCCATAAAAACTTATGACCACTCAAACTCTTAACGCGAGTAAACGTGTAATAATACAACCTCATAGACGCGTTCTTTCTTCTTTTCTTTACCTTCTTTCACCAATCAAGGCTCGCTTTTAAGATAGTTTAGAAATACTATTTCTACTTCAGGTTTTAATTAATTTTATATGAACTTAATACTAAATGCAATAGTTTTCTGAAAGAAAAATGAAAAAATTATTGGAAGATATGAAAGTATTTTCAAACTATACCATATTAGTACAGTTTAGGTTGTTTTATTATAAATATTAATATAAAATATAAAACATAGAGAGTTCTTTTTATTTTGAGGGGGTATATTATGTTTATCAATAAAAGAAAGCTAAATAAAAGAAAAGTCTCAAGCATTTTAACATTGATTCTTTCTTTGTCAATGATTATTTCATCAGTTTTCAGTGTAAATGTACTGGTAGCCGATGATGAGGCACCGGTTGTTGAAACTGAAACTGTTTTAGTTTGCGGACAAGAAGAACATCAACATGATGCGACATGCTTTGATGAACAAGGAAATCTAATTTGCGAACTAGAAGAGCATACTCATGATGAGTCATGTTTTAAACAAGATGAAAACCAAGATGATGAGGTGGTTGTTACAGAAGAAAATAATGAAGATGTAGTTGATGAAACTACAACAGAAGAAAACACTAGTGAAGAAGTAGTTGAAGAAAACAATACCCCGGAAGAAGTTGTTGTTGAAGATGAAGATGAAGAAGAAATAACTAATGATTTAGATGAAATCTATAGTTCTATTTCTTTTGAAGAAGCTTCAAGATATGAAGCTAAATATCCATTTGATGTTGAACAAGCAATTAAAGATGGAGAAACAAGTTTTGGTTATTCAAGACAAAGTCCATACGATAAAAAAGAAGAAGATGCATTAAAAGTAAATTTTGGTGATTTATTAACAAACATTCTTTTCAATAAGGTATATGCTGCTGATCCAAAAGAATATGGTATACCTTCTCAAAACGATTCAAAAACAATTACTTATGTAAACTTAATTGATGATTCAGTTTATGGAAAGAATAGTATGTATGCAACTAGATTAATCATAGGTGGACAAATCTTATACTTAGATTGTCCAAATAGAAATAGTTTAGCTACAGCAGAGGGTTGTACGTTTAAAACTTCATCAGGTGATGACATATCTACTATTGAAGTTTATGATAAATCAAGTGTTAAGTTTTATTTAGGTTTTGAAGTACACCATCCAGGAGTTAATGGTGGTGATACATTGGCATATAAGCTTCCTACAGGAATTGTTTGGGATGATCAGCCATGGAAAGCTATCATGAATGAGGATGATGAAGAAAATCCAATTGCAGGTGGCTTCTTTGTTATGACGGTAAATGGCCAAAGTTATTTACTTGTAACATATGAAGAAAAATTTGTGAATAAGAATTCCTTAATTGATACTGCAATATATCTATCAGGTCATGTAGACAAATCACAAGGCGATGACGATGGTAAAGGTACTTACGAATTCTTTGATGAAGTTAAAGTTGATACAAACATTAAAGATGTATCTAAGTATGTAACTATTAAAAAGACTAGAAGTACTGTACAAAAAGATACATATACTACTGAAGAACCAGTCTTAGATCCAAACACTGGCGATCCAGTAATAGATGAAGAAACCGGTCTACCAAAAACTGAAACAATTACACATGAAACAGGAAAGATTAGAATATGGTATTACCTCAATGTAACTGCATATGGTGATAATACCGAGATTGATATTGATGATACTTATGTAGGAAATGATGATGGATTAAATATTAAGATTGATCCAGATTCATTTACTTTGGGAGATCAACCAGGAAAAGAATTTGCTGATGATGACGAAAGAGGAATCACTTGGCAGTTTACACAAGAACCAACTGATAAGAATTTCAAAGTTAGAATTAATAAACTAGGTAAAGAAAATGGCGAACCAGAAAATGTTTATTTAATGTATGCTGTAACTTTTGATCCAGTTGAAGCTAGTTATAAAGATTATGAAAAAGATACTAATCCTACTAAGACTTTTACGATTAATAATGATGCAAGCGTAACTAGTAAAGAGTATGATAGTTTTGACTTAGATAGTGCAAACTTCACTTATACATATCAAGGTATAAATAAATCAGCTAGCACAAATAGTAAAGAACCATTCTCTGCTACTTGGTCAATTCTATACAATAACTATGGAACATTAAATGGTTTAGTTGATTTTGGAACTGTAACTATTAAAGATACAAAAAATGATGATAACGATACCAATCAATATAAAAATCCAGAGAAAAAATATTATGATCATGATTATATAGATGATTCATTAGTGATTTATCAATCATATCCTGGTTCTACTAGTACATCTACATCTAAATGGTCAACATATAGCTATAGTCAAATATATTGGAATATAGGAACTGCTGCTGAACCTAATTGGCAATGGGTACCTTATGATTCTTTAGCTTATGAATATGATTCAGAAACAGGTCAACCTATTTTTGATGTCGAAGGAAATAAAGTTAAAACTACTTTTGGTAATACTTATAAAAGCGGATATGATTACTATGAAACAACATTCTTTCTAGAAGGATTCAATGTTCCATCAACTTCTAGATTTAGAGTTGAATATAACACAAAGATAGATGAAGCAGATTTAGCTGATATAGATACTAGTGATCCTAACTCTGTTGTTATGATAAACAATACTGGTGTTTATACTGATGGTAAAGCTGAAGATAAGGATTATGAAGAAATTGGAGTTGGTCCAGTTAGACCTGATTTAAGTAAAAAAGGTAATAACGATGAAAATGAATTAATTGCGAAATGGACAACTATTTTAAATGTTAAAGATTCTAATGTATTAGTAAAGGATACTTATTTATATGACTTTATATCAATTGGTAATACATTATTGATAGATGATGAACATCCTTTAACATTAACTGTAGAAGGTAAATACTATTATGAAGCTACACCATTAAGCGATTATGTTACATTAACAAGCATAACTAGTTCAACTGTCGAAGGCATGAGTCCAACAACAGAAAAAAAGACTGTTAATGTTTTAGGAGAACATACACCTTATACTGCTAGAAAATATAGAAATATAGCACTAGAAGATGTTTGGGTTGTTGAAAAAGAAGATGAAAATGGTGATACACAATATTTCAAAGTAGATGACAGAGACGATGTTTATAGTAAAGCACCAGTTACATCAACAACCCCAGTAGAACCTAATCCTTTAGACAACAAGATTTATGATGCAGAAGGAACTGCTTATGATGCTGTTAAAGATGTTAATGACAAGATATATATCTTAGAAGGAAGTGGTGAAATAACTATTCCTTGGAACAAAGTTACTGATACATATACTTTAGAAGAATGTTTAAATGATCATGCAGCTTGTGTTATTACAGAAGAATATATTGAAAACAACTGGTCAAGAGGACAAGATGGTAAAGATCATCAGGCTACTTTAAAGTATGATCCAGAAACTGGCGCTATAACTACAGCTCAACCAAACTTTATTGTTAATATCCAAAATATTGTTAAAGATGATCCTCAAGGTTTGTTTGCCAGCAAGATTTCTAACTCACAAGATGTTGTAAGAAAAACAACAGTTGATGGTAAAGTATGTATTATTTATAGCGATGGAACAAATTATTATGCAATGCCTCAACTTGAGCTTGAAGATGAAGAAGGAAATAAATATTTAATTTATAATAGTGGCAATGTAAGATATGCAAAAGATGGAGATACTTATCGTACATACACTGTAGATGATGCTACTGGAAAGATAACATTATCTACATATACATCAAGTCCAAGTAATCCTTCAGCTGTATCTTCTGGTGATTATTATGAATTTACAGAAAATGCAACAAATAACACTATAACTTTAGAAAACAAAGTTAGTCCTGCTCCTGCAAACGCAGTTGTTAAAAAATCAGATAATGATGTAGATAAAACTATTGCTAAGGGATTATATACATTCAAATATGACACACTATTATCTATCGATAATGAAGAAGCTGAAGAAATGCTTAGAATGAACAATAGTGGAAACTTTGTATACAGTAATAAAGTATATATTGTTTCTGCAAGTTCAATTGTTCAGGGTAACGGTGATGTTGAAGTAAATATAATTGATAAAGGTTATATTTCAACAGTTACTAATGATACTTCTTCAAATCTTAATGCTGCTGAAGGTAAAGTTAAATCTGAAAACTTATATACAACTATTACAGGTATTGATGTAACTGAATATAATGAGATGGCTTGGTGGACTTCTGGAATAATTCTAAGTACTACAGAAGAATTTGCATTAGCTGATACATTCTCCCAAGATCCTACTATGGAATTAGTGCAAGGTTCTTTGAAGGTTTATCAAGGCAATATTAAAAATCCTGCAAAAGAAACTTGGGCAGATGTTAAGGAGTTAACAAATTACACTTTAGAAGATAATGGTACTGAAGGATTTAATATTAAGTTTGCGGCAAATACTTTAAATGCTGCTGATGGTAGCAACATTATTGCTTTCTATAAAACTGTTGGCGATTATGACAACAATAAAGTTTATAGTTACACAAATAGTGTTAGACCAATAGTTGGTGGTAAAGACATTTATCCAACTAAATCTGCTACTACAAGAAGAATTTATCGTATCTTAAATAAATTCTCTGAAACAGATGAAGGTAAAGCTATTGTTGATTATTCAATTAAGATTAATGAAGAAAGATTAGATATTGATCCTAGTGATACCTTAACTTTATATGATAAGATGGGTAGTTTCTTATCATATCATGCAGGTTCAATGAAGTTTACTAAAGTTAATGAAGATGGAACAACAAGTGAAATTCCTACAAATACTGAAGGTTATACAGTTGATGCATCTGATCCACAAAACTTAGTAATAACTATTCCTGATGAAACATCTGTAATAATCACATATAGATGTACAATCACAGTTAATGAAATTGAACCAACTGAAGAAACTGCTAATAAGATTTCAATGTCTGGTTATAAGGATTTTGAAGTTGAATCTAATATTCAAGTTATAGTTAAAGAAAGAGAAGCAATCGCTAGTGGTAAGCAATTATACATCCGTCTATTTAAATATGATATGGATGAAACACTAATTCCACTACCTGGTGCGGTATTCCAAATAACTGCCTTCTATGTAGCTGAAGTTGATGGAAAGAAAGAATTAATTCAACTTGAAAACTTAGATCAAAATCCAGTGTTTGAGACAACAGACGAAAATGGTGAAATCGTATTTATTGGTAAATATGATACAGTTTATGAAATAAAAGAAATTGAAGCACCAGAAGGTTATGCGGTATCTGATGAAGTTGATTACTTCGTACTTCCATATAATTATGATGAAGAACACTTTACAGGTGTATTTGATGAATATGGTCAAGAAATAGAACCATTATTCTATCATTTACTACATAGAGTAAATGAAACACGTCATACTATCGCAAATAGAAAAGCTGAGACTACATTTAAGCTTGTTAAGGTTAATCGTAATGATAAGCCACTTGAAGGTGCAGTATTTGAACTGTATAACGATCAAGATGAACTTATAATGGATAATCTAATAAGTGATGAAAATGGTGAAATATTAATTTCTAATTTAGATGAGGGTGATTACTACTTATCAGAAGTTAAAGCACCTAAAGGTTATGCACGTCAATCTAAAAAGGTTCATTTCTCATATGATGGTTATAATGAATACACTTTTGATGATTATTCATTCATTGAATATATACCAACTGAAGATCAATACGAACATAATATTTTGAAATTTAAGAATTATGTTCCATACTTCCCTCCAAAAACTGGAGTTGAATAGGAAAATAAATCATATTTAGACAAATAAAAACAGCTAGAAAAGAGTATTTCTAGCTGTTTTTTATATTGCTTTTAGCGTAGCAGTTTAATATTTAAAGATGATATCCTTTTATTCGGCTGAAAAAGCGGTAATTTATAGTTTTAGATTATAACAAATAAAAATACTAATGTTGCAATTACAACTAATATAAAATAACTATACTTTTTTCCTATGAAAAAGGTAATATAGAATGACATTTTTCATAGGAAAAAGGTAAATTTTTTTAAAATATGCTGCTATATATGTGCATTAGCAACCAATCTTTTCCTTAACAATTCCTATATCTATGAAAAATATTTATTCAATTCAAAATAATGTAATAAGTATATATTATAATTTAGTTAGTGGAGGAACAATAATATGGACATTAAAAAACAATATTTTGAGCTAATTAAGAAAAATATTGATTTTGCTTATGAGAGTCAAAAAGATAAGTTGAAAAAGATTGCTTACATGTTTGGCGAATGCATGGATAATGAAGGTGTTGTGCAACTTTTTGGTGTTAAACATGGGGAAGAGTTTGTGAATGAATTGAATTATCGTGCTGGTGGTATTGCACCATTTCATGCTTTAAAATTAAGGGATATGATGCTTAAAGGGTTGATAGATCAAAAGGATATTGAAACTGGCGAAATTTATAATGATTTGAGCGTTGTAGATAAGTTTTCTGAAGCTTTTGATTTAGATGATAGAGATATGTATTGTGTTGTTTCTTATTATGGAAGAGAACCTTTAGCTATTGAAATAGCTAAAAGAGCTAAAAAGAATAATCAAAAGGTTGTAGCTGTAGTTAATAAGAAAGCATATGATGCATGTAAAGGAACTTTATTAGATTATTGTGATGAGTATTTAGATATGTGTTGTGATCATCCTGATGTAGCTATTGAATTAGATGGTATAAAAATAGGTCAATTGTCTTCTACTGTGGCTAATGTTATTGCGCAAATGCTTACAGCAGAGATATACGCTTATTTTAAGGATAATAACAAAGAAGCTCCTGTATTATTATCAGCTAATATAAACGGCGCAGATGTGCATAATAATAGCCTTACAGAGCCATATGGAAGGAGGATCAGATAATGATTAATGCTTTAAGATTTAAAGAAGAAATAGATAAATTATTAGATACCTTATATGAATCACAAAAAGATAATATGGAACTTATGGCTAAGGCTATGAAAGATTGTATTGCATCTGGTGGAGTTGTCCATGTGTTTGGTTCTGGTCATTCTGTGGGCTTAGGAATTGATATTAAAAATAGATTAGGTTCTCTAGTACCAATACATATTATGGAGATGGCTGATTTTGTTACTAAGGGTGGAATAGCTGTAGAAGAATTCTTGGATAAGAAGAATATTTTTGAAAGAAAACCTAATGTAGCTAATAAATTATATGAATTATATGATATTAAACCTGAGGATATTTTTGTTGTTATATCTAATTCTGGTATTAATGGAATAGTTATTGATATTGCTTCTTTAGCTAAGCAAAATGGTCATAAAGTTATTATCATTACTTCTATGAAACATACTTTAGCTGAAGCTCCTAGACATCCAAGTGGCAAGAAGTTATATGAATTTGGTGATATTGTAATTGATAATTGTGGTCCACATGGTGATGCACTTCTAGAAACAGATGGTGTTGGTAAAGTTTGTTCAGTAAGTAGTATTTGTAATAATTGTATAGCTCAAGCAGTTGCTGCAAGAACTATTGAATTATTGAAAGAGGATAATATTGAATTGCCTGTATTAAATGGTGATTTGAATCATGACAATTTATTAAAAGAAAAATATGAGGGGAGAGCATAATGTTATTTGAATATGGAGATAAGATATTAGAAGTTATTAAAAATGCAGAAGAAAGAAATTCAGATACTATAAAGTTTTTGGCTGAAAAGTTTGCGCAAAATATTGAAGATGATAAGATCATTCATACTTTTGGTACAGGACATTCACATATGTTAGGTATTGAAATGTTTGCAAGAGCTGGGGGCTTAGGAAATGTTGACGCAATGTTAGATCCTGATACTTTAACTTCTTTTGGTGCTCAAAGATCTGGAGCAATGGAAAAAACTAGCGGTGTTTCTGATGTGATATATGATTCATATAATATCGAAGCAGGTGACATAATGGTAATTACTTCAAATTCTGGCAGAAATGCTATGCCTATAGAAATGGCTATGCGTTGTCAAAAAGAAGGTGTATATGTTGTAGCATTAACAAATCTAGAACAATCAAAAAACACCACTTCTAGACATCCTAGCGGTAAAAGATTATTTGAAGTAGCAGATTGTGTTATTGATTCATGTGTTCCTGATGGCGATGCTACACTTGATTTAAGTGGAATTAAGACAGGGCCAGCTTCTAGTATAGTAACTATGTATTTAGTTAATACAATCATTTCTGAGGCTATTAAGATTGTCTTGAGCCATGGTAAAAGACCATATGTATTCCAATCTCAAAATGTTGATGGATTTGATAATAATGCCATCTATGAGCATTTTAAAAATAGGATAAAACATTATTAGTATTAAAAGATAATTAATTAGTAAACAAAAACATTTAAAGTTATTACTTTAAATGTTTTTTGTAAACGATATAAGTATAAATGAAATGTATAAATTACTGTATTTTTGTATCGAACAAATCATTTAAATCAAATAAAATATATTCTTTTTTATCCACGTCTTTTGTATATCCACTTTTACTTATAAATGCTAGTTTGTAAAAATGATTTAAGACTTTATTGGCTTGGTTATTTTCAATATAAATATCTTTCATTGATACAGGTTTTTTTGAATACTTACATTCAAAATTAATAAGACCGTTCTTAGTTTCTCCTACTAAATCAAATTCATAGTTATTTCTTGTTGTTTTGTCATTGAACATGTATTTATATAAATCTAATAATTTAAAATCAAATAGATTATTTTTGTTGCCCATACGTAAAAATTGTTCACAGATATCTTCAAATTTTTTAGGAACAAATTGTGTTAAAAAATCATCTTCGATGAAATTTTTATAATATTCTTGTGCACTATATAGCATAAGTTTAGAGTCAACATTATAAAGATAATTATAATAGAAGCTAAAGCTGTTGTCTTTAATCTTATAATATGGTTTTTTGGTTTTGTTATTAGAAAAAGAATAGTGTTTTTCAATAATCTGTAACGAAATTAATTTATTCAATGCATAGTCAATTGATTTGTTTGGATATGAATTGTTGAAAACACTTTTAATATCTGTATAAGAAATACTCTTATTGTTTATTATGTTTAAAATGAAATTCGCATTTTCTATCTTGCTTATCTCAGAAAGTATTTGGTTGTTTAATTCTGTTTTTAACAATGCATTTTCTTTAATATATAAGTCAATTAAATTATCTCTAAATGATTTTTTAGGATCAATTTGTTTTAAGAAATAAGGTATTCCACCAAAAACAGAATAGTATAAAATTTTATCTTCGTTACTATTGTTGGAATAAAACTTACTACTTTCTAAATAATTTAATGGTTTTAAATTAATGTTTAATGTAAATCTTCCATGTAATGGCATATCTTTGTCGTTTAAGATCGACATGACATCAATACTAGATCCACATAATATTAGTTTAAAATTATTTAAAGAATCGTTTAAATCAATTTTATCTAGAGCATTTTTTATAAGAGAATCTGTGGATTTATCTTGTCTCATCAATGGATACTCATCGATATATAAAATATTCTTTTTGGGTTGAGAAGCCATAAATATAATAATATCTTCAAGACTATTAAAAGATAAATATTGATTTTTGTAGATTGTTTGCACCTCTTTAGTTAAAGAGTTTAAATTGTCTTTATAAGAACTTTGATAACATTCATAAAACACAATATTAGCACTAATGTCTTTTAAAGCTTCAAATATCAATCTAGATTTACCAACGCGTCTTCTACCATAAACGATTATTGATTGATTATTTGAATCAAGAAGTTTATCTTTTATTAGTTTGATTTCAACTTTTCTTCCTACAAACACGATGTCCTCCAATTTACCTAAATTAATTTTACCAAAATATATTTAGGTAATCAATACTAGCTAGAAATAATATGTAAAAAAATCGCTTAAAACCTGTTTTAATGTTAGAACTAACTCAAATAATCATTAATCGCTATTATTATGTTTTAATAAGCTTTTGATTTAGTTTTCTATCAAAAGAGAAAACATCTATTTCAAATTGTCTATTATATGAAACTAATAAACAATCAACAAAATCAAGTTTTGGTTTTTCTAAATAAATATCTAATGCAGTTTCAATCATTTGTCTATCAATATAATATATATCTTTAAAAGAGTTTTTTATTGCCTTAATTACTTCTTTTCGAGGAATATTATATATAGGACCACATAAAACATATATAACTTCTTGAACAACATTAGGTAATACATAACAAGTATTATTCTCAATTAGTGTTAATGCTTTGTTATATTGTTCAATATCGTCTTTTAGAAAGTATCTAATTAAGACATTTGAATCAATTAAAACAATTTTATCTTCCATACTTTTCATTCAATGCCTCATGATATAATTCTTCTTCTTTACCAACCAATTCAGGTTTAGAATATTTGTTTAGAGATCCTGCAGAAGTATGTCTACGTTTAAGGTTTGTAAAAGGTGAATTACTAGTTTGGATAGCCATATCATTATATAAGTTAATAGGAACAATAACTGCTACAGGTTCATTGTTTTTTATGATTACAGTAGGTTGATTATTAGTGTTAATATCTTCTAATATTTTTCCTGCATAACCTCTATTTAGCTTTGATAAAGAAATCATATTAATCATTTTTTCCATACTAATACCTCACCTATACTATAACAAGCACTAATTAAAACATCAATATAAATAGCGCATAATTTAGCGTTATATTATTGTTTGTTTTATATAGTTATACCCAAAAAAATAATCTAAGTAAATAAACCAAGATAAACAAAACATAATTATTAAGGCTTTGATTTAATAAATGTGTATATAAAAATATATTTAACAGGCAATATGTTGCGTATAATTGACATAACAGCATACATAAAATTAACAAGCCTATCTAAATATGCAGGCATTTCAAAACGTATCTTGAGTTATTATAAAGAATCAAATGAAAATTTATACAAAGCATCATTTAATAATTTAAAAAGAATAGCCATGGCTTTAGAAATAGATGATAGAATATTTTTAAAGAATATAATTATTAATAGAGAAGTATTATGAATTATGAAACTCAATTTGAATTAATGGAAAAGAATAATCAAAAGTATTTTGATTTGTTTGAGAAACAGATGCGAAAAGAAGGGTTGTCAGAAAAGACAATCAAAAGACATTTAATTAATTCTAAGTTTTATGTGAATGATTTTATAAACCACTATGAAGTATATGATATGAAAAAAGGTTGTTATGAACTTGATACATATTTTGGACCTTATTATAAAAATTTAAGGCCAGATTTTACACCATATACATTAAATGAAAATATAGCTTCAATAAAGAAGTTTTATAAGACAATGCATAAATATAATTTTATTAGTGATGATGACTATAAAGAATTAATCGACACAATAAGAATGTGTAAGGATGAATGGCAAGAAATCTGTATGGAGGAATTTGGTTATGAAACCCTTATCCGATAAAAGTTTACAAAGATTATATAAAAAGTTAAATCTATTAGATAAAGATGTTGAACTTATACATAAGTATTTTCTTTGTTTTTCAAATCTATATGGCATTATAGAAATTCCAGAAGCCTACAAAATATATAAAAAATATGAAGATGAATATATAAGTTATGATCAATTCATTCAATTATCAAAAATTATACAAAGAGAAAAACAACCTTATTTGATAGTTGATATAAATGAGATTTATTCTGATGAAGAAAAAGGTTCTTTAGATTTTATTGTGAATAAAAAGTTGGTTGGATATGGTCCTGGTAAATTCTTTTGGTTATATCATTTAGAAGAGAACAGTTTTAATAAACCTTATTATATTCCAGATAAAAAGGAATTATTTATGCATGAAGAAGATCAATTTTATAAAACAGTTTATGGCTTGAATATGAAAAGTTTTGTAGAGAATTTAGTAAGTGATGGAATGATTAGACATGGTGTCAGAAAAGATAAAATAGTTGATATTAATGGCAATTATGTTGAAAATAAAAAACTTAAAGACATAATCTTCTTTACATCATTTGAAAAATACGAAATTGAACACTCAAGAAATGAAATTGCTAAAAAACGTTTTATAGATGAATATAGTGTTCCTTGTAGTGAGAAGGTTTTAAATCGTATTGATAGAGAATTAAGAGTTGGCAGAATTGATAATGATGCTTTTTCTAAGGATCTTGAGTATTTGATTGGTTATATTGAGAAGGATTTTGGAGCTGTACTTGATGTGGATAGTCTTGAGGAATTTGTTCAATTATATATGCAGCTGAATAATAATTCTAATCTGTGGTTAAATAAGGGCTATTCTCCTACAGAATTATCTAAAGAAACTAAATTTGAAGGGACTCCTATTATTGAAATTGGTCCAAATATGGAGAGATTGTTGAAAGAAGAAGGAACTTATGAGAAAATGATGGAATTTTTGCAAAACGAAGGAATGACAGCTAGTTATAGTGATGAAAATATTAAGATTTCTGATCTAGTTAATGCTATGCAAGATAACAACGAAGAAATTTCCATATATTATTCTAAACAGCATAACAGATTAGTATTTTTTGATTCATATTTAGATGATATGGACGATTTGGATTATGATGATTTAATTTCTATTCCTGATAGATATGATATTAATGAATATAAGATGATGCAAGATTATATTGAATTAATAGAAGATGAAACTATAAGAAATGCCTTATATATATCTATTAGAGGAAAAGGTGCTTTTTCAAGGTTTAAAGATATGTTGTATAACTATGATTTATTAAAAGAATGGTATGAATACAAAAATATAAGATATGAGAACATTGCGATTAGCTGGTGTATAAAAAATAATATAAACTTTAAGGAGTGATCTATGTTATATGGTGGAATTGAATTAGGTGGAACAAAGATGGTTTGTGGTATAGCTGATGAAGCTATGAATATTATTGATAGATTTGTAATAGATACTACTACACCTAATGAAACATTAACTAAACTATATGAGTACTTTAAAGATAAAAATGTCTCGTCTTTAGGTATTGCAAGTTTTGGTCCTGTTGATTTAAATAAAAATTCTGATACTTATGGATATATAACTACTACTCCTAAACCTAATTGGAATAATACAAATGTTTTAAAGTACTTTGAATCATTAAATGTTCCAATAGGTTTTGATACTGATGTCAATGGTGCATGTTTAGGAGAGGTTATGCATGGTGCAGGTAAAAGTTTAAGTAATGTCATATATGGAACAATAGGAACAGGTATTGGTTTTGGAGTTTATTTAAATAACGAATTAATTCATGGTTTAATGCATCCAGAAACTGGTCATATGCTTATAAATAAACATGAATTAGATAAAGATTTTAAAGGGCCTTGTCCATATCATGAAAATTGTTTGGAAACTCTAGCTAGTGGTCCTTCAATAGAATCTAGATATCATAAGAAAGCATATGATTTATATGATAATGAAGATGTATGGAAACTAGAAGCTTATTATTTAGGACAAGCTATAAGCAATTGTATAACTATGTATTCTCCTGAAAGAATAATACTTGGTGGTGGAGTTATGCATACACCAGGACTTATAGAATTAGTTAGAAAAGAAACATTGAAGAATCTTAATAATTATATTAAAAAAGATGAAATTATAAATAAGATAGATGAATATATTGTTTTACCTAAATTAGAAGATAATGCAGGCTTAATTGGAGCTGTAGAATTGGGTAAGAAAGAATTATAAAATACTACTTTTTTATAAAAAATAGCATAGTTTTTATATAAAATAAACAAAAACACATATAAAAATATTGGAAAATATGAAAAAAAACATTGAGATTTTTTTATTATCATTTAAAACATCAGGAATAAAAAACATTGAAAACCAATTGTTTTAGATTTTTATAAATCAACAATAACTAAAGAATTTGATAAAAGTGGTTATAAAATCAAAGGAATTTATGGTGAAAATGGAGTTGGTAAATCTGCTCTAATTTCTGCTGCAAAGATATTTAGGGAAATGATGATAAATGAAAACTATTTAATAAAAAAAGATTCAGATATAAATATATATAAGGCAGGTTTGGAAATATCTGCTACTAATAATAAATTAGAAATAAGTAAGGAATATTGTTATAAAAGATCTTTATCTGGAAAATACAAACTTGTATATGAAGTTTTAGATAATAATATTCATACTAGCTTTGATAATGACTTTAATAATTATTGCGTTGATAAAGGTAAGAATGTATTAAAAGAAAAAATCTTTTTAAATGTAATAAGTAATGATAGTGTAGATGATAAATATGATGAACAGATGAAAGTTATAGAAGATATATATATTTGTTTCAGATTTACATATGTCTATTTAGATAACAAAGATACACATGATGAATACGTTATAGAAGATATAAAAGACCGAATGATTAATAATAACGATTATTCTAATTTAATCTATTCAATTAGTTTAGATTGTATAAGTTGTAATAAAACTATCATAGATAAAAAGGATATAGAGTCATATAAAGATGAAATAAACAGAATGAAAAAATTCATTAAAATCTTTAAACCAGAATTGAAAAGCATAGATGTTGAAGCAAGAGATTATTATGATAACTATAAATGTGAATTAATATTTGATTATGGATCATACAAGATTAATGGTGAATTTGAAAGTACGGGTATAAAAAAACTTGTAGAACTATATACTGCATTTAAAAGAATTGATAAAGGTTACGTAGTGTTTATAGATGAATTGGATGCTAATATTCATGATTACTATTTATGCAAATTATTAGAATTTACAGCTGAATATAGTAATGGTCAGTTATGTTTTACTACGCATAATTTAGGTCCTATGAAGGTTTTAAAGAATTATAAAAAGTCTATAGATTTTATTAGTAGAGATAACGACATAACATCATGGGTTAAAAATGGTCATTATGATGTTACTAGTTTATATAGTAAAGGATTTATTGATAAGTCTCCTTTTAATCTTCAGTCTTTTGATTTTTTAAAGGTGTTTGGAATAAATGAAAACTAAACAAATTATTTTAAGTTCTAGAATCTAAAAAAGGAAAGTGATAGCGATTATATATATGTTTTTGATTTTATTAATCACTTCTTTCAAAAACACGAATATAAGATTACTTCTGTTCCAATGAATGGAAAGAATAATTATGATAGTAAATCTTTAATAAAGAAGATAAATAGATATATTAATATTTATAAGAACAAAGAAAGTATTGTTTTATATGGATATGATACAGATGATATAGATACAAATTATGACCATAAAAAATACGATCAAAAGATTAGTGAATTTTGTACTAAAAATGGATATAAACTTGTGTATTTTTGTAGAGATATAGAAGAAGTTTTTTTAAATAAAAGAGTTGATAATAAAAACGATAAAAAGAAACTTGCGGAAAACTTTTCAAGAAGTAATAATATTGTAAATATTGATTTGAGTAAATTTAAAAGTAATAAGAAGATTAAGGGAGTAGTAAGTTCAAAGAGAAGTTTTAATAGTCATAGCGTATGCTATGGCTATTAATACATCAGTTATCTTATGAAAGGAGCATGAATATGAGCAAAGTAAAGATAACGGCTCTCTATGAACGACTCTCCAGAGATGATGAATTGCAGGGGGAAAGCAACTCAATATCCAACCAAAAGAAAATGTTGATGGAGTATGCCAAGAAACATGGATTTCCATCACCAACGCATTTCACAGATGATGGAATAAGTGGTACACGCTTTGATAGA
>CADBMV010000041.1 GCA_902795865.1 uncultured Erysipelotrichaceae bacterium
GTATTTGATTTAGATCTAAGATTTATTTGGCCATTCTTTAGACCATTTAATATGCAACGTTTCATACAATTCTTAATTTATTTGCCAATATATTCTTTATTCTATTTATTGAATAACACAAATATTATGAAGAATTTAAGAACTAAGGCTACATATTATAAAGGTATATTTGGTTTTATATTAAATTGGTTAGTTAATTTCTTCTTAATGTGTTTTGGAATTATATTAATTGTTTTATTAGAATATGTACCATTCTTTTTAGATATAGGTCCAGGTGCTGATGTGTTATTTGGTTCAACTTTTGGCGGACCATTTATGTCCATATTAATACTATTTGTACCACAGTTATTATTCTTCTCTATTTTGTGTACTTATTGTTATCGCAAAACTGGAAGAGCTTATACTGGAGCCTTTGTAGCAGCGATGTTGGCGTGTTGGATAGTTACAGGTGGTTCATCAATTCTATAGACTAATGAAAGCTTAATAATCAATTAAGCTTTCTTTTTGTATTATAATTGTTTTTATGAACACTAAAAGATTAACTTCGTTAGCAATGTTAATTGCTATTTATGTTGTATTAAGTATCTTAACTCCTATTAGGATTGCTAATTTTAAGTTTACTTTTGAAGCTTTTCCTATTCTAGTTGCAGGATTACTGATGGGTCCAATTGATGGTTTAATGGTAGGAGCTATAGGATCTTTTATATATCAATTGTTGTTTTCAGGATATGGAATTACTGCTACTACTATTCTTTGGATAATTCCTCATGCAGTAAGTGGATTTATAGTTGGTTTATATGCCAAAAATAAAAACTATGACCTAGACTTTAAACAAACTGCTTTTATATGCAGTATTAGTGCTCTAATTGTCACATCATTAAATCTATTAGCTTTATATATAGATTCTAAATTATATGGATATTATTCATTTGCTTTAGTATTTGGAAATCTACTTATTAAGATAATAATTGGTATAATACTAGCCATTATTTATTCTTCGATATTACCTAAATTAATTAAATTTCTTAAGAAACAAATAGATAGATAAACTATATTCACATGAATATAGTTTTTATTATCTATTTAAAGTAAAATTTATATTAGAGAGGTTGATTAATAATATGACAGATATTGAAATTGCACAAGCTTGTAAGATGAAAAAAATCAATGAAATTGCAAAGACTTTAGATATTCCTGAAGAGTATTTAGAATTATATGGCAATTATAAAGCTAAAGTTGATTATAAATTATTAAAAGAATTGAAGAATAAAAAGAATGGAAAACTAGTTTTAGTTACTGCTATTAACCCTACTCCTGCAGGAGAAGGAAAAACTACTACTACTGTGGGACTTGCGGATAGTTTAAGAGCTATAGGTAAAAAGGCTGTAGTTGCTTTAAGAGAGCCTTCTTTAGGTCCTGTATTTGGTGTTAAAGGTGGAGCTGCTGGTGGTGGCTATGCTCAAGTTGTACCAATGGAAGATATCAATCTACATTTCACAGGTGATTTTCATGCTATAGGTGCAGCTAATAACTTATTAGCTGCAATGCTTGATAATCATATTCAGCAGGGTAATTCTTTAAATATCGATCCAAAAAGGATTACTTGGAGAAGAGCTGTCGACATGAATGATAGACAACTTAGAAATATTATTGATGGTCTAGGTTCAAGAACTGATGGAACTCCTAGACAAGATGGTTTTGATATTACTGTAGCTTCAGAAGTTATGGCTATATTATGTTTAGCTAGTGATATAAGTGATTTAAAAGAAAAACTATCAAGAATAATAGTTGGATATACTTATGAAAATAATCCAGTAACAGCTGGTGATTTAAAAGCTCAAGGAGCTATGGCTGCATTATTAAAAGATGCGTTGAAACCTAATCTTGTTCAAACTCTAGAAGCTACACCTGCTTTTATTCATGGTGGTCCATTTGCTAATATTGCGCATGGATGTAACTCCATAACTGCAACTAAAATGGCATTAAAGCTTGGTGAATATGCAATTACTGAAGCAGGTTTTGGTGCTGATTTAGGTGCAGAAAAATTCTTAGATATTAAATGTCGTAAAGCAAATTTAAAACCTGATGCTGTTGTGATTGTCGCAACTGTTAGAGCTTTAAAACACCATGGAGGATTAGATAAAGATAGTTTAAATACAGAGAATTTAGAAGCATTAGAAAAAGGAATGCCTAATTTATTAAGACATGTAGAAAATATTACTAATGTTTATAAACTTCCATGTGTTGTAGCTATAAATGCCTTCCCTACTGATACAGAAAAAGAATTAAAACTTGTAGAAGAAAAATGTAAGCAATATGGTGTAAACGCAGTATTATCTGAAGTTTGGGCAAAAGGTTCAAAAGGTGGAGAAAACCTTGCAAAACAAGTTGTTGAATTATGTGAAAAAGATAATGATTTTGAATATGCATATGATGAAAACTTAAGCATTAAAGAAAAACTTGAAGCTATCGCTAAAAAAATCTATCATGCTGATAAAGTTGAAATTCTACCAAGCGCAAAAACTCAACTTAAACAACTTGAAAAACTTGGTTTTAATAATCTGCCTATCTGTATGGCAAAAACTCAATATTCATTTTCAGATGATCAAAATAAATTAGGTGCACCAGAAAACTTCACTATTACAATTAGAAATCTAAAAGTATCTGCTGGTGCTGGATTTATTGTTGCCTTAACTGGAGACATAATGACTATGCCAGGACTTCCTAAAGTACCTGCTGCAGAAAAAGTTGACGTTGATGATAATGGTGTAATATCGGGGTTATTCTAATATGGAAAATAATACATTAAAAAACTTTGTTGAAGAAGTATCTTCAAAACAAGCAACTCCAGGAGGTGGTGGAGTAATTGCTTATGTAGGAAGCTTAGCTTCTAGTTTGGGAATAATGGTGACTAATTTAACTATTGGTAAAAAAACATATGCAAAATATGAAAATGAACTAGAAGATATAAAGAAAGAATTAGAAATATTAAAACTTAATTTACTTGAATGTATTAATAAGGATGCTGAAGCATTTAAACCACTTGCGAAAGCCTATTCACTTTCAAAAGATAGTGAAGGCTATCAAGAAAATCTTGAAAAGTGTTTAAAAGATGCCGCAAACTCTCCATTACTGATTTTAAAATATGCATGTCGTGTTATAGAACTAGATGAAAGATTAGCGATCATAGGTTCTAAGATATCTGTTAGTGATGCTGCAACTTCTGTGATGTTAGCACATGGTGTATTATATGGAGCCTATGTAAATATAATAGTTAATACTAATTTAATGAAAGATAAAGAATACGCTTCTAATATGAATGATGAAGCTGTTAAACTTTTAGATGAGTACTCAGTAAGAGCATTAAACATTTATGATGATATATGTAAGAGGATAAGTAATGACTAGAATATTAAAAGGTAAACAAGTCGCAGATGCTATCAATCAAAAAAGTATTGCTAGTAATGAAAGATTAAGACAACACAACATCACCCCCACTCTAGCAATCTTTAGAGTTGGTGAAAATGAAGCTGATATCTCTTATGAAAAAAGTGCTATTAAAAAGTGTAAAGAAGTTGGTGTTGAAGTAATAGTTAACACCTTTGATTTAAATGTGAGTGAAAAAGAATTTTATAAAAAACTTGATGAAGCAAACAACGATAATTCTATTCATGGTATTTTAGTATTTAGACCTCTACCAAAACAGTTTAATGACAATCATCTAAGAAATTATATCAATCCTGATAAAGATATTGATGGTTGTTCAAACGATTCTTTGGCAGGAATATTTATTAATCAAAGAATTGGTTTTGTTCCTTGTACTAGTCAATCGGCTATAGAAATATTAGATTATTATGGTATAGATATTCAAGGAAAAAATGTTGTGGTTATAGGAAGATCTTTAGTAATAGGAAAACCTGTTTCAATGCTTCTATTAAATAGAAATGCAACCGTAACTATCTGTCATAGTAAGACTAAGGATATAGCTAATATTGCTAGTAAAGCTGATATTTTAATATCTGCTATAGGAAAAAGTGAAATGATAGATAGATCATACACCAATGAAAAGCAAACTATTATTGATATTGGTATATCATGGAATGAAAAGAAACAGAAAATATGCGGCGATGTTGACTATGATAGTGTGGTTGATTATGTAGATGCGATTACACCAGTTCCCAAAGGAGTTGGTGCAGTCACAAGCGCAGTTCTTGCAAATCATGTAATACAAGCAGCACTTAGAATTAATAATATCCAGGATTAGTATCTGGATATTTTTATATATGCACACATGTTGGAAAACATAATAACACTCATTAGTGTTATTTCACTAATACAAGTTACCATATTATATTTTAATATTGTCAGAAGAGTTAAAAATACCCCAAATATAAAAACATTTCTAATTGAATTAAATCTATATATATTAATAAAACTGATTAAACTAACTAAAAAACTACCAGAATATGCAAATAATAAATGCAAATTACCTTGTATATTATATGGAACATGATGAGGGATTATTACTCCTATAATCATTGAGATTAATACTAATGTAGAGTATCTTTTATTAAGTTTTAAAGTTTCATAGTATAGTATTAATCCAATGATTATTCCAAGAAATAATAAATAGAAATAACCCCTAGTATCTAAACTAAGGGTTGAATAGTTTTCTTTAAATAAATCTAATTTACTGATAGGCAATATAAATAATATATAAGCAATTAGATTAATCGTTATTAATTTATAATTGTTTATCTTCATCAATCAATATTTTTATTGCTTCTACAGCAACTTTAATAGCACCTTCAGTATCATGAACTTGTGGATTATCTAATTGAGCTGCAGCTCTTTCTTGGTTTGCTACTACTAGGAAACAAGAACCAACTCTTGCTCTTAAATATTGACCAACTATGAAAAGTGCTGCTGATTCCATCTCTGATGCTTTACAATCTAAAGCTAACCATGCTTTCCACTTTCTAATTAATTCTTCACCATTAGGAAGACTTTCTGGGCGATGTTGACCATAGAAAGCATCTTTTGATTGGCTCACTCCAACATGATATGGTTGATTTAGTTTTTTACATGCTTCAACTAAAGCATTTGTAACTTCAAGATTAGCTACTGCAGGAAATTCTATAGGTGCATATTCTCTAGAAGTACCTTCCATACGAATAGAAGCAGTAGAAACAACAACATCACCTGACTTTATATCAAGTTGCATACCACCACATGTACCAATTCTGATAAATGTATGTGCTCCACAAGCAAAAAGTTCTTCTAAAGCAATTGAAGCACTAGGTCCTCCAATTCCTGTAGAGCAAACAGAAACTTTTGTACCATTCAAATAACCTGTATAAGTTGTATATTCTCTATTTTGACCTACCTTTTTAGGATTATCAAAAAACATTGCAATTTTTTCACATCTTCCAGGATCTCCAGGTAAGATTACATATTCGCCAATGTCTTCTCTACCAACACCAATATGATATTGTTTTCCAGAACCTTCAGTATAATCAATCATATTATTTCTCCCCTACTTGTATAATATAATTTTATTAAAATTTGTAGTTAAGCACAACTTCAGACATGAAATATAATGAACCACATATCAAAATGTTTTCATAATTATCAATTGCATAATCTATAGCATCAATATAATTATCAATTGTCTTATAATTATCAAATTCTTTTAAATCAATAACTTGTGTATTATCAAAATTAGTTATTATTAATTCATCACAATGTTTATTTAAAACTTCAATCATTTTTAAGTATTCTTTTCTTTTCAATGCAGAAAATACAATACATTTACTACCTTCAAATTTATCAAACGATTTAACTAAAGCATCAATACCATGTATATTATGAGCTCCATCTAATATAACTAATGGATCTTTTTTAACTATTTCAAATCTTGCGCGCCATAAAGAATTATAAATAGCTTGTTTTGCCTTATTAATATCAACAACAAAATTACAATCTTCAGCAATTATTTCTAATGCTTTTAAGGCTAAAGAAGCATTATTAATTTGATAATCTGCATATGAAGATAATTCATAAGTTTCACCATTAAATATGAATCTTCTATCAGCAATCTTATTTATACTATCTAATTTGTAAAATTCGCAATTTCTTTCCTCAGCAATTTCTTTTACAATCTGAGTACATTCATCATCTAATAATCCTATTAATACTTTTGAATTATTTTTAATAATTCCACACTTTTCAGTACATATTTCAGCTAGAGTATTACCTAGTCTATCCATATGATCAAAGCCAATTGTTGTGATTATTGATAGCTTAGTATTATTCACAACATTTGTTGAATCTTTTCTACCACCAAGACCTACTTCTATAACCGCGAAATCAACATTTTCTTCTTTAAAGTATTCACACATTATTAAATAATCCATTTCAAACATAGAAAGCTTATTACTAGTAAAGAATTCATAATTCTTGTTTAAAATTCTTAAAAAAGCTTCATCAGTTATATTTTGATCATTAACTCTAATACGATCTTGATGTTTAACATAATGTGGTGAATTCAAAGTACCAACTTTATACCCTTGGGACATTAGTAAGGCTCTTATATAATTAACAGTTGAGCCTTTGCCATTAGTTCCTGCAACATGAATAACATAAAAACTATCTTGTGGATTTCCAAGTTTTTCACAAGTTTTTTTAAAATTAATGAATGAATATTTACTTGATTTTTGTTTATATATCCAATTTATAGCTTCATCAATATTTGTGAACATATAATTATTATATATCAAGAATTTTTAATAATAACATTTCTTATTTCATCAGCTACTTTTTCACATGAGTCAAAACAATTTTCTAGCCCTTCATAAATATTAGTCCATGATGTTAGATCTTTACTTTGACTATCTTCAATAAATAATCTTCTAGTAGCATCCATATATAATTTATCGCCTTCATCTTCAACATCATTAACTTCTATAACTTTTTTTAAAAGATTATCTGGGGCTTTAAAACCTTTAAGCTCAGCAGTAAGAGCTCTTAATTTTATACATATTTCATTAATCTTCTTACAGATAGGTAAGACATCATCACGACATTCTTTAATATTGTACATATAGAATCTTTGAAGAACTTCATCGATACTATCACAAACTGAATCATATAAATCTGCAAGTGCCATAATATCTTCTCTGTCAATGATAGGTAAGAAATCTTTGATAAGTTCAGCAATCATATCATTTTTTAAAATATCTGCTTGATGCTCAAAAACATGCATATTCTTCATGTTTTCTTGTAGTTTAGAATTATCATACTTTTCAACTATTTCAATTAACAAAGCTGATTGATTACAAGCTAAATCAGTTACTTTATAAAAATGTCCAAAATAATCAATTTTTTCTTTTTTCATAGGTCCTCCATTAGATAAAAATCAATAAAAATATCTTTGTCATAATATAACCAACTAAACCACAACCTGGGAAAGTTAATACCCAAGTTAGGATCATTTCTTTTACAACGTTCCAATTAACTCTTTTAATACTCTTACTAGCACCTACACCCATGATTGCACTCGTTTTAACATGTGTAGTTGATACAGGAATACCTGTTAAAGATGAAATCATGATACAAACAGATGCAACTAAATCAGCACAGAAACCTTTATAAGTTTCAAGTTTTACCATATCCATTCCAACAGATTTAATAATTTTCATACCACCAATAGAAGTACCAACTCCCATTATTAAAGAACATAATACCATGAGCCAAATTGGTATAGGTAAAGCTTCAGAACTAGTTTTTCCTTGCGCTAAAAATAGTCCTAGCAAGAATACACCAATGAACTTTTGACCATCTTGTGCTCCATGAACAAAAGCCATGGCTGCACCAGAGAATATTTCAGCTTTACCAAAAAACTTATTTGTTTTTCTTCTATCCATATTGATACATATAATCTCAATAAGTTTCACAAATAGATAACCAAATAAGAAGCCTATAACTGTCGATACAACTAAACCTAATAAAACTTTGATCCATTCTTGGCCATTTACACCAGCTAAATTACCATGAATAGAAATAGCACTACCTGTAAGTCCAGCAATTAAAGCATGAGATTCAGATGTAGGAATACCAAAGACACTTGCTAAAGAAGCCCACAAAACAATAGCCACCATGGCTGAACATAAAGCAACCAAAGCAAGTCTGGCATCATTTCCAAAATCAACAATATTAAATATCGTTTCAGCAACTTTTCTATTAAATATAGTCATTACTAATAAACCTAAGAAATTAAACACAGCTGCCATATAAATAGCTGCTTTAGGCTTAATAGCTCTAGTAGTCACACAAGTCGCTATAGCATTTGGAGCATCTGTCCAACCATTCACAAAAATTACTCCAAAAACTAATAATGAAATTATTATTAATGAAGGATATTCTTTTAATAGATTTAAATAATTAACAAAGCTTAATTCCATAATATTTTTCTTAAAATAAAACACAGTATTCTATTACTGTGCTTATAAATATAACTCATCACAGCAATAGCAGTGTATGAGTCTCACAATTTAAAGTTAGCCGGGCATTAACCGAGTTGGCGGCTCAACTACACACATGGTGTCTGTTACTCCCTCATCAAGTATATTTTATTAGAAAATAGATAATGATTTCAAGGAATACTTAATATTATAATAAATTTATGAGAATTATTGGCAATGATTGGGATGATATTTTAAGTGAAGAATTTGAAAAAGATTATTATCAAAAATTAAGATCTTTTCTTAATGAAGAATATCAAAACAATATTATTTATCCTCAACCCCAATATATTTATAATGCATTGAGATTAACTTCATATAAGGATACCAAGGTTGTTATATTGGGACAAGATCCATATCACGAACCTATGCAAGCTCATGGTTTAGCTTTTTCAGTTAATAAAGGAGTTGATATACCTCCTTCTCTTCAAAATATTTATAAAGAATTGCATGATGATTTAGCTTGCGATATTCCAAATCATGGTAATCTTGAATCTTGGGCAAAACAAGGTGTTCTATTATTAAATACAGTACTAACAGTAAGAGCACATAAAGCTAATTCACATAAAGATAAAGGTTGGGAAAAAATAACCGATACAATTATTTCAAAACTAAACGATAAAAATGAGCCTGTAGTGTTTATTCTTTGGGGCAATAATGCCAGAAGTAAGAAAAAATACATTACAAATTCAAAACATTTAGTATTAGAATCAGTTCATCCTTCACCTCTTAGTGCCTATAATGGTTTCTTTGGTTCTAAACCATTTTCTAAAACTAATGATTTTTTAGTTTCTAATGGATTAATAGCTATTGATTGGCAAATTAAATAATATATAATTTATCTATGCCTAAAATAAAAAAAGATGAACTAGATAGAGTTTTTAACTCGTTATACAAAGAAAAAGAAAGAGTATTACCCGCAAATCAAAAAGCTCCCAAAAGAGTTGATTTTGTATCAGATATTAAGACAAGTAAGCCACAATTATACTTTATTGATGGTTATAATCTAATGTATTCAATTGAAGAAATTAAACAGATTGCTAAAACTGATTTATTATCAGCTCGCAATAAAGTTATAGATATTGTCTGTGATTTTCAAGGCTATGTATCAAAGCAATGTGTTCTAGTTTTTGATGCATATCGAAATGATGTATCAATATCTGTTGTGAATAAAGAATATAATATCAGCATTGTTTATACAAAAATGAATCAAACTGCTGATATGTATATTGAACAAAAAGTTCAAGAACTATCACAAGATTATAAAATATTTGTGGTTACTTCTGATGGTCTTGAACAACTTAAAGTTTTTTCTAGTAATGCTTTAAGAATATCTTGTAAGGAATTTATTCATCGCTATGAAAACTTACAAAAGAAATATAAAAATAATAATAAACGAAACAAAAACCAACCATTAAAAGAATTAAGAAAACTATTATTTGAAGATGATTAATGATTATCTAAGAATAATTTATATTCATTTAAAATATCAACCAATTCATCATATGTTTTTATCTTACTAATTCTGTTTTTATATGTTGTAGCGTCATATAAACCACTTAAATAATGTGGAGCTAATCCCCTCATTTGCGATATTGCATTTTTTTCATTAGTGAGATTCATCAGCTTTCTTGCATGTTTTAAACAATAATCAAATCTATCTTGTATCGTCACATTAACTTTATCTAATCCATTTAAATAATTATCAATTTCTTTTATTAAAAAAGGATTACCTACTAAAGCTCTACCGATCATAACTCCATCACAATTAGTTTGTCTTTTCATTTCAATAAAATCTTCAACACTTTTAACATCACCATTACCTATTACAGGGATATTTAAAGAATCTTTAAGAATTTTAATGTGTGACCAGTCACTATGACCTTCATACATTTGTGATCTAGTTCTAGCGTGTAAGGCAATTAAACTAACTCCTACATCTTCTAGTTTTTTACTTAAAGATAAATAATTCATATTATTTAAATCCCAACCAAGCCTCATTTTAACGCTTACAGGCTTTTTTACGTTTCTTACAACTTGTTTTACAATCTGTACAGTCTCATCTTCGTTTTTCATCATTGCGCTTCCTGCACCAGTTTTAACTACCTTATTAACGGGACAACCCATATTTATATCAATAAAATCACAATTGGTTTCATTATCTAGTACTTTAGCTGCATAAACCATTGTTTTTATGTCACTTCCAAATAATTGTAAAGAAACAGGATGAAAATCATCAGAAACTTTAAGCATATCTAAAGTTCTTTTATTCTCATAATAAATTGCTTTATCTGATACCATTTCTGAGTAAACTAAACCAGCATTAAACTCAAAACACAATTGTCTAAAAGCATCATTGCTGATGCCTGCCATAGGTGCCACAATTACATCAGAATTTATGATAATATCTCTAACTTTAAACATACTTTAATAATTCTTTAATATCATCAATATCAAAATGATAATTCTTTTTACAAAACTCACAAGTAATATCTAAATGTTCATCTTTTAAGATTTCATTTAAATCATCTTTTCTTAAAGTTAATAGTTTTCTTTTAAATCTTTCTTTTGAACAATCACAATGGTATTTAACATATTTTTCTTCTAATATTTTTGCATCTTTAAATAAACTATATAGATAATCTTCAATATTAGGATTTTCATCTAAAACTGAAGAAATAGGTTTTAAGTTTAAATTCTCTAAATATTTAATATCTTCTTCATTGTGATTAGGAAGAAGTTCTATAATCATTGCCCCAGCTGATTTAACACTATCATCTGTATCAATCAAAACACCTAATGAAACTATTGCAGGAATCTGTTGGGATATCAAAAAATAGTATGCAAAATCATCCCCTATTTCTCCTGTTTGAAGTTGTACTTGAGAAGTGTAATTCTGTTTTAGTTTTAGATTTTTACTTACAGAAAGATAACCATCAGTTCCTACAGCTAAACCTACCGCAAGTTTATGAGAATTAGGATAAGTCTCATAAATATGAGGATTATCACAATAACCTTTTATCATACCAGAGCTAGATCCTGTACATAGAATTCTGCCAATTGGACCATTACCATTTATCGTAACTGTAACTTCTTCATTTTCATCTTTTTGGTTCATCGCAAGTAAAACTGTAGCTGAAAGAGTTCTTCCAAGTGCTGCACACGATGTTGGCCATAAATCATGAATTTGTCTTGCTTGTTCTACTAGTTCTTTACTATTCAACAAATAAACACGTGCATGTTCATTTAAAACAGTAGCTATCAACATGTTTTTTTCCATAAAAATATTATATAACAAAGGCCAAATTATTTTTTGGCCTTTCTTGTTGTTTTAGTTTTTGTAGTTTTTTTACCTATATCTTTTTTCTTTTCTTCTTTACTAGCTTTATAGGTTTTCATTGTATTAGAATCTTTTAATAATTCTTCAATCTCTTCAGCAGTTAAAGTTTCTTTTTCAATTAAAGTTTCTGCAATCTTAACTAAATCTGCTTTATTAGCTTTAATAATATCTTTAGCTTTTTTATGACAAGAATCAATAATCTTTCTTACTTCAGTATCTATTTCATATGCAACTTGGCTTGATGCATTTGATGGAGAAGCATAATCTCTTCCTAAGAATACTGAATCATTACCACTATTGTATTGAATAGGACCTAAATCAGACATACCATATGTCTGCACCATATCTTTAGCAATCTTAGTAGCTGATTCAATATCACCATACGCACCTGTTGTTATATCGTCAAAGAATAATTCTTCTGAAGCTCTACCACCCATATAAGAAGTAATAGTATCTAATAATTCTCTTTTTGAATTTAAGATTTTTTCTTTTCTAGGAGTAATTAGATTATATCCACCTGCATTGCCTCTTGGAATGATTGTAACTTTTTGAACAATTGCACCATCTGGTAAATTTAAGCCAACAATCGCATGTCCAGCTTCATGATATGCCACAAGTTTTTTAGTGTGTTCATCATAAGTTCTCGATTTTTTAGCTGGGCCCATCATTACTCTGTCAATTGCTTCATCAATCTGTTGAGTGCCAATCTTATCTTTGTTTTCTCTAACTGTTAGAATTGCTGCTTCATTTAAAACATTTTCTAAATCAGCACCAGAGAATCCAGGTGTTCTTTTTGCTAGAGCAGCTAAATCAACATTAGAATCAATAATCTTATTTCTAGCATGAACTTTTAGTATTGCTTCTCTACCCTTTACATCTGGCAAAGAAACAGTGATTTGTCTATCGAATCTACCTGGTCTTAATAAAGCTGAATCAAGAACGTCAGGTCTGTTTGTTGCAGCAATAACAATAACGCCAGCATTATCAGACATACCATCTAATTCAACTAATAATTGGTTTAAAGTTTGTTCTCTTTCATCATGTCCGCCACCTAAACCTGCGCCTCTTTGTCTACCTACAGCATCAATTTCATCAATAAATATCATACAAGGTGCTGTCTTTTTAGCTTTAGCGAACATATCTCTAACTCTACTTGCACCTACACCAACAAAC
>CADBMV010000042.1 GCA_902795865.1 uncultured Erysipelotrichaceae bacterium
CATGACATAATAACAAATATATCTACATACATGAACTTTTATACCTTATTACTACTCGGTGTAGGGATAAGTAGTAAATTTAAGGTTTTCATAAAATATATTGCAATTATTTAAAAAATAATATATATTATTTCTGTAAACAAGGAGCGAGTTATCGCTCCTTAATTATTGCTTAAAAAGATTATGGACATTAAAAAGATTAAAAAGATCTTAGAAGATTTCTCTAAGGAAAATGACTTAAATTTATTTGATGTGAATTATCAAAAGTCATCTTTAATATTGTCTGTTTTATTTGATAATGATTTAGATATGGATAAACTTGAAGAAGTATCTAATAAATTATCAACTTATTTAGATAAATACGAAGATGAATTTGAAGATAATTATTTTTTAGATGTATCTACTGTAGGAGTTGAAAGACCTATTAGAAACGAAGAAGAACTTAAAGCTGCTGTGGGTAAATATATTTATGTAAAAACTAAAGAAAATGAATATTATGGTACTTTGCATTCATATACCAATGGTGTTTTAAGTTTAAATGTTAAGGATAAAAACAGAACTAAAAATGTTTCTGTTGAATATAGTAATACTAAACAACTGCGTTATGCCGTGGAATTTTAAAGGAGAGATATTATGAGTGGCATTAGTTTAAAAAACAAAAATTTTATTGATGGAATGAGACTTTTTGAAGAAGATCGTAAAGTTGATCCTGAATTTGTCATGGACACATTAAAGGAAGCAATTGCGAAAACTTATCAAAAGCACATTGATGCACCTGAGGCGATGGTTAGAGTTGAAATCGAAAAGAATGAACTTCATGTTTATCATCAATTAATAGTTGTTGATGATGAAACTGAAACTTTTGATGAGACTTTAGATATTTTATTATCTGAAGCACTAAAACTAAATCCAGATGCAAAAGTTGGTGACATTATTGAACAAGAAGTTGATTTTAAAGAAATTGGTAGAACTTCTATTAATGTTGCAAAACAAATGCTTAAACAAAGAATTAAAGAATATGAAAAACAAAGAGTTTACGATGAATACAAAGATAAAGAATTTGATTTAATATCTGGCATCATTAAAACTATTGAAGATAAGTTTATTCTTGTAGATATTAAGAATACTATTGGTATTCTTTTGAAGTCTGAACAAATTCCAGGTGAAACATATCGTGAGGGACAAAGCATTAAATGCATAATTAAAGAAGTTTCTAAAAATTCTAAAGGTTCTCAAGTGGTTTTAAGTAGAGCTGATGCAATTTTTGTAAAGAGACTATTTGAAAGAGAAGTTCCTGAAATCGCACAAGGTTTAGTTGAAATAAAAGCTATTGCTAGAGAAGCTGGTGAAAGAACTAAGATGGCTGTTTATTCTAGAAATGATGATGTTGATGCAATAGGTGCATGTATTGGTCCTAGAGGCTCTAGAGTTCAAGCTGTTATTAGTGAAATAAAGGGCGAGAAAATTGATGTCTTTGAATGGAATGATGATATTGGTGAACTAGTTAAAAATGCTTTAGCACCTGCAGAAGTAAATGCATGTTTCTATTCAAATGAACAAGTTGATCCTGAATTAACTGCTGAAGCTATTGCTGAATATGAAAAATATAATAAACGTCCTTTAGTAGTAGTTGTAGATGATGAAAAACTATCTGTGGCTATTGGTAAACGTGGTAAAAATGCTAAGTTAGCTGTTAAATTAACAAATAGAAAAATTGATATTAAGACCCAAAGTGAAATTGATGAACTTGGTTTGGATGTTGAAACATTAGTTAATGAATTTAAAGAAGATCAGGTAAGAATCGCTAAAGAAAAAGAACAAAAGAAATTCTTAGAACTTCAAGAAGAAGCTGCAAGAAGAAAAGCTGAATTTGAAGAAGAGTTAGCTGCAAGCGATACTGGTTTTGATGAGACAACTTTAGAAGAAATGGATGAAGGTAAAGTTGAAGAAGTAGTTCAAATACCTGAAGAGAATTTAGCTGAAGCAGTTGAAGAAGCTAAAGAAGAAGTTAAACAAGAAGAAGTTAAAGAAAAACCAAAGAAAGAAGCTAAGAAACCTTTAACTCCAAAAACTGAATATAAATCTGAATTCGAAGATTTTGCTGATGCTTCTAAGAAAGAGGAAACAAAAAGCGAAACTAAGAAACGTAAGAAAAAGGATGATGAAGAAAGAAGAGTTAGAGCTGAGGATCTTGAAAAGAAAGAATATGATGAACAATTCAAGCCAGTATATTCTGATGAGGAATTAGAAGAAATCGAAGCACAAGAAGCTGAAGAATATGAAAATTCTTGGATTAACGATGATGATATTGACTTTGATGAATATGAAGATTATTACGAGGATAACTAAATGAAAAAAATTCCAATGCGTAGATGTCTTGCAACAAATGAATCTTTTCCTAAAAAAGAGTTATTAAGAATTGTAAGAACACCTGAAGGCGAGGTTAAAGTTGATTTAACTGGAAAACTAAATGGAAAAGGTGCATATATTTCTAAAAGTATGGAAGCTTTAAATATTGCGAAGAATAAAAAAGTTTTAAATAAAGCTTTAGAAGTTGAAATACCTAATGAAGTATATGAAGAAATTGAAAGGATTATCAATGGATGATTTCTTAAAGTTATTAGGACTTGTTTATAGAGCTAAGAAATTAGTTTTAGGTGAAGAAGTTTTAAAACAAATAAATAAAGTAAAATTATTAATTATGGCTAATGATATTTCTGATAAGAGTAAAGAAAGATTAGAAAAAAAAGCTCATTACTATAATATTGAAATCATTGATAATTATTCATCTAAACAATTAAGTTCTTGTTTAGGGAAAAGCATTGTTAAAAGTATTGGTGTTATTGATGATGGCTTTAAACAAGGATTATTAAAGAAATTGAAATAGAAGAAGGAGGGTTACCATGGCTAAACAAACATATAAGAAACATCTTAATAAGAAGAATAATAAGCCTAACCAGCTTACTGAAAACAAAAAAGAAGAAAAGGTTAGCGCGATAACTTATCAAGAAGGTATTACTGTAGGTGATCTAGCTACTAAATTAAATAAAAATAGTGGTGATATCATTAAGATTTTATTTATGCTTGGTAAGATGGTAACTATAAATTCTGCTTTAGATGATGAAAATGTTGAATTAATATGCATGGAATATGGTGTTGATGTTACAAAAGAAGAAGCAAAAGAAGATGATACTTTACTAGATACAGAAAACGATAATCCTGAAGATCTAGTAGAAAGAGCTCCTATTGTAACAATCATGGGTCATGTTGACCATGGTAAGACAACATTACTAGACTACATAAGAAATACTAGAGTTGTTGAAGGTGAATTTGGTGGTATCACTCAACATATAGGTGCTTATCAAGTTAAGGTTAATGATAAACTCGTGACTTTTTTAGATACACCAGGCCATGAAGCTTTTACAGCAATGAGAGCTAGAGGCGCTAGTGTTACAGATATCGCAATTATTGTAGTAGCTGCAGATGATGGTGTTATGCCTCAAACTATTGAAGCAGTAGACCACGCTAAGGCTGCAGGAGTTCCAATAATTGTTGCTGTAAATAAAATGGATAAACCTGGAGCTAATCCAGATAAAGTTAAAAATGCAATGGCTGAACTTGATTTAATGCCAGAAGAATGGGGCGGAGATACAATTTATGTTGAATGTTCTGCAAAAACTGGTGATGGTGTTCAAGATATCTTAGAAACGATATTAGTTGTTGCTGAAGTAAGAGATTTAAAATCTAATCCTAATAAATTAGCTACAGGAACTGTTATTGAAGCTAAATTAGATAAAGGTAGAGGTCCTGTTTCTACATTGTTAGTGCAAAATGGTACTTTAAGACAATCAGATTCACTTGTAGTAGGTACATGCTATGGTAAAGTTCGTAAGATGACAAATGATTTAGGTCAAGAAATTAGCGAAGCAAAACCTGGTACACCAGTAGAAATTATAGGTTTAAATGATGTACCTATTGCTGGAGATAATTTTAAAGTCTTTGAAGATGATAAAGATGCTAGAGCTATTGCTCAATCAAGAATGCGTACAAGAATTGAAAAAGAAAGAAATTCTACTAGTGCGATGACTTTAGATGATTTAAAATCACAAATTGATGCAGGTGATGTTAAAGAGATTCCAGTTATTGTTAAATCTGATGTTACTGGTACTGCTGAAGCTGTCGCATCATCACTATCTAAAATTGATGTTGATGGTGTAAAAGTTAATGTTATAAGAAGAGCTGCAGGTACTATTAATGAATCAGATGTCATACTTGCTTCAGTTTCTAATGCAATTATTTATGGTTTTAATGTTAGACCTGATGCAAATGTAAGAAAAAAGGCACAAGATGAAGGCGTTGAAATAAGATTGCATAATATCATTTATAAAGCTGTAGAAGAAATGGAAACAGCTATGAAGGGTATGCTTGCACCAGTATATGAAGAAGTAATCATAGGCCAAGCTGAAGTTAGAAAAACATATAAAGTTTCTAAAGTTGGTACAATTGCTGGATGTATGATTACTGAAGGAAAGATCACAAAGGATTGTGGCATACGTTTAATTAGAGATGGTATTGTAATCTATACTGGTAAATTAGGTTCTTTAAAACGTTTTGAAAACGATGCTAAAGAAGTTGCTGAAGGATATGAATGTGGTATGACTATCGAAAACTTTAATGATATTAAAGAATTAGATATTATTGAAGGATATGTAGATCAAGAGGTAAAAAGAGATTAATGGCAAGAACTGATAAACTTGATTCAATATTATTAAGAGAAATATCAACAATTATTCTTCAAGATATTAATGATCCTAAATTAGGTTTTCCAACAGTAACAGCTGTTGATGTTGCACCTGATTTAAAAAATGCAAAAGTATATGTTTCTTTTCTTGGTAAAAATTATAAAAAAAGAGATGGTATTGAAACATTAAGAAAAGCAAAAGGACTTATTAAATCACAGTTAGCTAAACGTATTAAAATACGTAAAATTCCAGATTTGACATTCGTAGTAGATGATACTTTGGATAAAGCTGAAAGAATTGAAGAAATATTAAATAAATAAGAAAAGGACCTTGATTACAAGGTCCTTAATTTAATTATTTCTTTTTGCTAGCTTTTTTAGCTGTTTTCTTACTTGCTTTTTTAGGAGCATTTTTAATTGCAGCTTGTGCAGCAGCTAATCTTGCGATAGGAACTCTATATGGTGAGCAAGATACATATGTTAAGCCAACCTTATCGCAGAATTCGATAGAA
>CADBMV010000043.1 GCA_902795865.1 uncultured Erysipelotrichaceae bacterium
CAATTTCCTTTTGAAAATGAAGAAGAATATAGCGAACAAATAGATGAAGAACCTAATATTGAAGAAGATAATACATATGTAAGTAGCTTAATTGAAGATTTAAGAAAGCAAATGATACAAGAAGATGAGGAAAAGAAAGTTCGTGAAGAAGAATATAAACAAATATATGATCGAATTCATAAACTATATCCATACATCTCTAATGATTTTATAAGAACAGTTTATGACTTAAAGGATTCAATCACATATGATTATCCATTAAATAAAAGAATTATTATCCTACATCGTTGTGTGTTTAAGGATGTTGAAAACTTACGTCAATTTGTAGAGATAGGTTTAAATCATGGTTATTCTATTAATGCTGATGAGAACAAGATGATAGTTGATATATTTAAGGAACACATTAACACTGATGGAAAGATATTGTCTTCAATATTTGAAGTTGCAAATCAAAGTGCACTACTTAATGGACAATATGATGGCTATCGTGTAATGTTAGTTGAAAAAATTTAATTGTGAGGTAAATTATGACTAGAAAAAATCCATATGAAAATCAAGATGAAACTTTAGATATCCCTGATTTTTTTGACGAAAAGACCCATGAAACCAGTGACTCTGGTACTGTTGATATGTCCATTTTTAAATTATCTGATGAGGAATTGTATGATGATTTAGAAAAACAAGATGATGACTTAGAAGAACTTAGTTCAACTAGATCTACAAGAAAACTTAATACAACAGCTTTATTAGGACTAATTGTAATGCTTCTATTACTTGCGACATGTGTAGGTTGTCTATTATATGCAGTAAATCAACATCGTGCATATGTAAAAGCTAATACAAACTATAATCAGGTACTTGCAAATCAAGATGCTTATAAGCAACAGATTGCAGAAAAAGACGCAATGATTGAAAGTTTGAATAAACAAATTGAAGAATTAAAGAATAATAATTCTCATAGTGCAGGTGTATATGAAATAATTGATGGTCCTATTAGTTTTAGATCATCTGCAGAAAGATTAGATGATAATTTTACTACTTACAATGGCCATGATGCTGCCGAAAATGGAGAAAAGTTTAACGTAATTGAAATAGTTAATTCATCTGATGATTATATTTGGGCTAAAATTGCAGATGATAAATATTTCTGCATTGGAACTTCTGATGAAGTGTGGGCACAAAAGGTTGAATAATTTAGCAGGTTGAAAACCTGCTTTATCTTGTAGGATATAAGATGGAAGATATTATTAGAATTAATGGAAATAAGAAGTTAAATGGAGAAGTTGTAGTTTCTTCATGTAAGAACTCAGTGGTGGCTATTTTGCCATCTGTTGTTTTAGCAAGTGAAATTGTTAAACTTTATGATGTTCCAAATATTAAAGATGTTCAAATTCTAATAAAACTATTAAGATTATTAAATGTTAAAGTTACAGCTGATGATGATGAATTAACAATAGATCCTACAAATATTACTAATATTGACTTAGTCGATGAAGATGTTATGAAACTTAGAGCTTCGTATTATTTTATGGGAGCATTACTAGGAAGATTTAAACATGTGCGTATGTATTCTCCTGGAGGTTGTAATCTAGGTCCTAGACCTATTGATTTACACTTAAAAGGTTTTGAAGCATTAGGTGCAAAAATTAAACAAGAAGGCAACATCATTGAAATAGATGCTGAAGAATTAACTGGTGATGATATTTATTTAGATTTTGCTTCTGTAGGTGCAACAATTAATATTATGCTTGCCGCATGTTTTGCTAGAGGAAGAACTACTATTGAAAATGCTGCAAAAGAACCTGAAATTATTGATTTATCTTCAATGTTGAATAAAATGGGAGCACAGATTAGAGGCGCAGGTACATCTGAAATAACTATTAATGGTGTTTCTAGATTAAAAGGTTGCATTCATGATATTATTCCAGATCGTATCGAAGCTGGTACATATATAATTGCTGCGGCAGCATGTGGACAAGATGTAACAATTAAAAATGTTATTCCTCAACATATTGAAGCTTTAACTTTAAAACTCGAAGAAATGGGTGTTAATTTTGAAATAGGTTCAGACTTTGTAAGAGTGTACGAATCTAACAATCTAAAAGCTGTTGATATTATTACACAACCTTTCCCAGGTTTTGCCACAGACTTGCAACAACCTTTAACCGCTTTGCTTACTAAAGCAAAAGGTGATTCCCATATTGAAGAGACAATTTATATCGAAAGATTTAAACATTGCAACGAATTAAATAAGATGGGTGCAAATATAGAAGTAGGTTCAGGAGATAGTATGGTTCATGGTCCTACAAGCCTAACAGGACAAGATATATTTGCTACGGATTTAAGATGTGGAGCATCCTTAGTAATTGCAGGCTTAATTGCTAATGGGGAAACAATTATACATAATGCATATCATATCTATAGAGGATATGATTCAATTGTTGATAAATTAAGAGCTTTAGGTGCAGATATCAAGTAAATATTTACATTTATTTAGATATTTGTTAAAATATACAAGCGTAAAACTTACTTTGGATTGACATAGATATCCAAGGCGGAAGGGAGATTAAAGATGAAGAAAGAGACTCATCCAGATTATTACAGAGTAACTGTTACATGTGCAGGCTGTGGTACAACATTCGAAACTGGATCTACTAAGAAAGATGGCATTAAGGTTGATACATGCTCAAATTGTCATCCATTCTATACAGGTAGACAAAGATTCGCAGCTTCTGCAGGTAGAATTGAGAAATTCAATAAGAAGTATGGCTTAAAAGAAGAAAGATAGAGGTTAAAACCTCTATTTTTTTCGATATAATAATGATGATGAGGTGGCATTATGTATCAGAGTTATAGAGATGGTTGGATTGAAACAATAAGTGGCTGCATGTTTGCAGGAAAGACTGAAGAACTTATTAGAAGAATCAAAGTATTAGAGTTTGCAAAAAAAGAAATTATGGTATTCAAACCTAGCATTGATAATCGTTATTCTGAAACAAAAGTAGTTTCTCATGCGGGTTCATCAGTTGAATCATTTGTAATTTCTGATGCTTTAGAAATACTAGAGATGGTTAAACCTACAACTCAAGTAATCGCAATTGATGAAGTTCAATTTTTTGATGAAAATATATGTGCAGTGTGCAATCAACTAGCTAATAGTGGAATTAGAGTAATGGTTGCAGGCCTAGATACAGATTTTAGAGGTGAGCCTTTTGGTCCTATGCCTAAACTTATTACCGAAGCTGAATTTGTGACTAAATTAGCTGCAGTATGTAATAAATGTGGTGCACCTGCTACTAGAACTCAAAGAATTATTAATGGCAAACCTGCTTCATACTATGATCCAGTTATTCTAGTTGGAGCATCTGAATCATATGAAGCAAGATGTAGACATTGTCATGAAGTTATAGATAAACCAGTTGTTAAATTAGAAAGATAGATTATGGACGCAAAGATTATTAAATTAGAAGAAATTGAAAAAAGATATTTAGAAATAGCTGATCTCATGATGCAAGATGAGATTGTTTCTGATGTTAAAAAATATACAAAATTATCTAAGGAACAAGCTAAATTAAAAGCTTCGTATGATGCTTATCAAAACTACAAGAAATACAATAAGATTATTGAAGATGGCCAAGAGATGTTAAATGAGAGTGATGAAGAAATTAAACAAATGGCTCAAATGGAAATTGAGGAAGCTAAACAGGAGTTAGTTAAACTAGATAAACACATTGAAGAGCTTTTACTTCCTAGAGATCCTGAAGATTCATATGATTGTTTAGTTGAAATTAGAGGTGCCGCTGGTGGAGATGAGGGCAATATTTTTGCAGGTGATTTATTTAGAATGTATTCTTATTATGCAGATTCTTTAGGTTATAAAGTTGAAGTAATGGAATCATCTGAATCAGAAGCTGGCGGTTATGCTTTAATTAGTTTTATGGTTAAAGGATTAGATGCTTATCGTCACTTTAAGTTTGAATCTGGCGCTCATCGTGTACAAAGAGTTCCTAAAACTGAAACACAAGGTAGAGTTCATACATCTACTGCTACCGTAATTGTTTTCCCTGATGTAGAAGAAGAAGATGTGGAAATACCTGATTCTGATTTAGAGATTGAAACACATCGTGCTTCAGGAGCTGGAGGACAACATATCAACAAGACTGATAGTGCTGTAAGAATTGTACACAAACCTACAGGAATCACTGTAAACTGCCAAGATGGTAGAAACCAATTAGCAAACAAAGAAACTGCTTTACGTATCATTCGTGCAAGAGTATATGAATACTATAAACAAATCAAAGAAGAGCAAGAAGGCGCTATTAGAAGGTCTAAAATAGGTACAGGAGATCGTTCTGAAAAAATACGTACTTACAATTATCCACAAAACAGAGTTTCTGATCACCGTATCGGTTTAACTATTAATCAATTAGATAGAATTATGGAAGGAAAACTTGATGATATTGTCAATGCTTTACTTGAAAATGATGACAAAGAAAAATTATTAAATGATCACATATAACAAACTAATACATGAGTATCGTAAACAATTTAGAAAAAAAGCTCTTCCAGAAGAAACTGTGAAGGCTTTTCTTTTTGAACTATGTAATGAATTCAATATTAATTTATATCTAGATTTAGATAAAGAAGTAAATAGAGAATTATTAGAAAAATTTGAATCAGGTATTACTAGAATTCTCAATAACGAACCAATGAATTATGTATTAGGATATTCATATTTTTATGGTTATAAGATGATTGTGAATAAAGATGTATTAATACCTAGAGTTGAAACAGAGGAATTAGTTGCTTTAATACTTAGCCAATATGATGAATATTATAATAATCAAAAAATTGATATCTGTGATGTAGGAACTGGTACAGGCGCTATAGCAATAGCTTTAAAAAAGGAAGAAGACAACTTAAATGTCTATGCTTCAGATATTTCTGAAGATGCTTTAAATGTTGCAAGAGAAAATGCTAAGAATAATGATTGTCAAATAAGTTTTCTACAAGGTTCAATGTTAGAACCATATATTGATAAAAATATAACTGTTGATATCTTGGTATCTAATCCACCATATATCAAGACAAGTGAACAGATAGAAACATCAGTATATGATTTTGAACCTCATATTGCCTTATTTGGAGGTGAAGATGGTCTTAAGTATTATCGTGAAATATTAGAAAACGCACATAAAATTATGCCTAATAAAGGTCTAATATTCTTTGAAATGGGATATGATCAAAAAGAAAGATTATCTGATTTAGCTAGAAAATATTATCCTGATAGCGAAATTAAAGTATTTAAGGATATAAACAATAAAGACCGTATGTTTATGTTAAAGATTTAAACTTTCACAATCTTTTCACATGTTAATGATATAAATATATTGTAATAATTTTTTCATTAACAATCTTCCAATAATAGTAGAGCAAAAAAGGTCATTAGACCTTTTTTGTTTTAGATTGTATATTCCATTATGTAATCATCCATTACATAGTTATTTCCAATATCATTTACTACGCTATCTATAACTTTAAATCCCAAATGAAGATACATATTATATGATGGAGTATTATATTTATTAACAGTTAAAAATATCTTTTCTAAATTATTATCTTTAGCATAACTTATACAATCTAAAAATAATTTCTTACCATAACCTTGATTTCGATAATTCTTATGAACATACAGTTTTGATAGGAAGAGTCTACTATCTTGTTTTTGATATTCACTAAAACCAATAATTGTTTCATTTAATACTAATATTTTGAATATTGCACCTTGTTTAATAAGATTATCTATAGCTTCATCAGATAAGAAAAGATTTGCCATATATGTAGCTTGATCATTACCAATTAAGTCATTGTAGTAGTCAATAAATACCTCTTTAGCAAACTTACTAGTTTTTTCAATCGTGTTTTGATCTACTTTTAATAATTTCATATCTACATTTTAGCACTTAATAATGTTAAACTATATGTTGAGGTAAATATGAGTTTAACTGCTGGAATTGTTGGACTACCAAATGTTGGTAAGTCTACATTATTTAACGCTATTACTAATTCAAGAGTTGAGGCTGCCAACTATCCTTTCGCGACCATTGAGCCAAATGTGGGAGTAGTTGAAGTAAAAGATGAAAGACTGATCAATCTTTCTAATTTATTTGAACCTGAAAGAACTATTTTCACTACTTTTGAATTTACTGATATTGCTGGACTTGTAAAGGGTGCTTCAAATGGAGAAGGTTTAGGTAATAAGTTTTTAGCTAATATTCGTGAAGTAGATGCAATATGTCATGTGGTTAGATGTTTTGAAGATCAAGATATTTCTCATGTATATGAAAGAATCGATCCTGTTGATGATATTGAAATAATAAACTTTGAACTACAAATGGCTGATATTGCAAGTTGTGAAAATAGAATATCTAAAGTTGAAAAGAAAGCATTAAATCAAAAAGAGAAAGAAGCTGTTTTTGAATATAACTTATTAAAAAAAGTTCATGAAGCTTTAGGAAGAAGTGAAAATATTCGAAATCTTGATCTCAATAAAGATGAGGTTGAATATTTAAAACAGTTTAATTTCTTAACTGCTAAACCAGTTATTTATGTATGTAATATCAAAGAGGAAGAAATTAATAATCCTAGTGCTAATAAACACTATCTTGAAGTTATGCAATATGCACAAAAAGAAGGTTCTCAAGTTGTGCCAATTAGTGCCAAGATTGAAGAAGAATTATCAGATTTATCAAAAGAAGAAAAACAAGAATTCTTAAGTGAATTAGGCATTAATTCAAGTGGTCTAGATGAATTAATAATCAAAGCTTATAAAACTCTAGGATTAGAAACTTTCTTTACTGTTGGTAAAGATGAATGTCGTGGCTGGACATTTAAATCAGGTTATACAGCTCCACAATGCGCAGGTATTATCCACTCTGATTTTGAAAAAGGGTTTATAAAAGCCGAAGTATATACATATGAAGATATCATGGAATATAAAACTGAAGCTAAATTAAAAGAAGCTGGAAAGATTCGTTTAGAAGGTAAAGAATATCATCCTAAAGATGGTGATATTATGTTTTTTAGATTTAATAATTAAAATGAAGAAAATTACTATAAATATCCCTTCAGGTAGATATTTAATTGCAGTATCAGGTGGGCCAGATTCGATGGCTCTTTTAGATATTGTAAGAAAAACTAAAAGTTATCTTGAAGTAGCTCATGTGAATTACCATAAAAGAGATTCAGCTAAAAATGATGAAACTTTGCTTAGAAGATATTGCAAGAAATATAAGATTAAAATTCATGTATTAAATATCTATCCAGATGATGTAAAGGGTAATTTTCAAAGTTATGCAAGAAAAGTAAGATATGAATATTTTTCTAAATTATCTAAGAAGAATAAATTAGAAGCAGTATTATTGGGACATCATCTTGATGATCATCTAGAAACATATTTGATGCAGATTAAAAAGAATATAGGTGTTAAATATTATGGTTTAAATAAAACTAATGAGATTTTTAATATTAAAGTTATTAGACCATTATTACAATACGAAAAAAGAGATTTAATTAAATATTGTGAAGTTAATAATATTGAATATGGTATAGATGAATCTAATTTTAGTGATGTTTATACTAGAAATAGAATTAGACATAGCGAAATTGAAAAGATGTCTTTAAAACAAAAGAAAGAATTAGTAAAAACTATTAATAATAAAAACAAAGAAAAACAAATTGAAGATAAAAATGTTGAAAGATATCTAAAAATAGATACTTATTATTTAAATGAGTTTTTGAATTTAAAATATCTAGTCGCATATTTAAGAAGATTATTCCCTAATAAATCTGATAGACACTATCAAGATATGATTAAACAATTATCTACTAGTAAACATTGTCTATTTACTAATAAGAATCTGTTTTTAGTTAAAGAATATGGAATGATCAAGATCTTTAATAAACCAAAAGATTATTCATATACATTTAATAACTTATTAGCACTAAATAATAAGGCATATAAATACTTCAAAATAAGAAAAAATGGTTCTAGTAAGCAAGCTGTATATCTAAATGAAAAAGATTTTCCAATCACTATAAGAAATTATAAGCAAAATGACTCTATAAAGATGAGATATGGAACTAAGAAAATTAATAGGTTTTTTATAGATAACAAGATTTCATTATATGAAAGATTAACTTGGCCTATAATGCTAAATAGTGAGGGCAGTGCTATTTTAGTGCCAGAAATTGGTTGTGATATAAATCATTATTCAAAAAAACCTAATGTCTTTATGATAAAATTATAGTATTACGGAGGAATTCGAGATGCTTAATGAAGATGTGAAAAAAATACTCATTTCTCAAGAAGAAATAACTGATAGGTGCAAGCAACTTGCTAAGCAAATTTCAGATGATTATTCTGGTAAGGTTCCTGTAATTATAGGTTTACTTAAAGGTTCTATTCCTTTTATGGCTGAACTTATTAAGTATCTTTCAATTGAATGTGAACTGGAGTTTATGGCTGTTTCTAGTTATTCAGGAACAGAATCAATGGGTGATGTAAGAATCTTGAAAGATCTAGATCGTTCTATTAAAGATTGTGATGTCATAATTGTAGAAGATATTGTAGATACAGGTAAGACATTACAAAAAGTTAAAGAACTACTGTATTCAAAAGGTGCTAATAGTGTTAAAGTTGTTTCATTATTAGATAAGCCAAGCAGAAGAATTATTGATATTAGTGCTGAATATATTGGCTTTGAAATACCTGATGAATTTGTGATTGGTTTTGGACTAGATTTTAATCAAAAATACCGTAATTTACCTTATGTAGGTGTATTAAAGGAAGAGTTGTATAAGGAGTAAGAATGAATAATAAGAATAATAGACCGTTTTTTAATCTATTACCATATTTAGTTGTGTCATTGTTTTTATTTATGATGGTTTTTTCTAGTCCTAACAGAGTAGCTAATACATCATTAAATTACAATCAATTAAATCAACTATTAAATAGTAATAAAATTAGTTCTGCAAAAGTTTCTGTAGACTATAATACTTTAACTATTACTGGTTTTTATACTGAAAATGGTAGTAATTATCAATTTACTTCGATAATTCCTAATAGTGAGAAAACAACTGAAGAATTATTAGAAGAATTAAAGAAAGTTGAAAATGTAACATTTGTTGATGCGAATGCATCAAATTATTTATTGGAACTTGCAAGTTCTATTGTGCCACTTATTGCTTTTGCAGCAATAGGTATCTATTTGATGAATAGAATGGGTGCTGTAAATTCTAATAAACAAGCATTTGATTTTTCTAAGTCACGCGCAAGACTTGAAGAAAATATTAGAGTTCGATTTGAAGACGTTGCAGGATGTGATGAAGAAAAAGAAGAAATGCAAGAAATTATTGAATACTTAAAGAATCCTAAAAAGTTTTCTAAGATGGGTGCTAGAATTCCTAAAGGTATTATTATGGTTGGTCAACCTGGTACAGGTAAGACTTTACTTGCTAAGGCTGTAGCAGGAGAAGCTAATGTTCCATTTTATTCAATCTCTGGTTCTGACTTTGTAGAAATGTTTGTTGGTGTAGGTGCAAGTAGAGTTAGAGATATGTTCGCTAAAGCTAAAAAGACAGCAC
>CADBMV010000044.1 GCA_902795865.1 uncultured Erysipelotrichaceae bacterium
AAAATAACTGATATTAAAATATTATATAAACCTATTGTTTCTTGTGATGAGAAGGTTTTTAAAAAGAGCTTAATTAATCAACACTTTAGATCTTTCAAAAGAAGAGGTAAGTATCTTTTATTTGAAATGGATGATATCACATTAGTATCACATTTAAGAATGGAAGGTAAATATTTTATTCTTGATCAAAAGACTCCTATTAATAAACATGATCATGTGATATTTTATTTAGATAATAATCAACAATTAAGATATAACGATGTTAGAAAATTCGGTAGGATGGAATTAATTGATAAACAAGATGATTATCTTGAATTTAAAGATTTAGGACCTGAACCATTTTCTAAATTATTCAATTTGAATTATTGTAAGAATTATCTAAAAGATAAGAAAAAACCTATTAAACAAGTACTTTTAGATCAAAGTTTTGTGGCAGGAATAGGCAACATCTATGCAGATGAAATATTGTTTTCAATAAAAGTTAATCCTAAGACTAACGCAAACAAACTAAAAGATGAAGATATAAAAAATCTTATTAAACAAACTAGATTAATACTAAAAAAAGCTATTAAAGCTGGAGGTACTACTATTAGATCATATACTTCATCTCTTGGTGTTACTGGTAGATTTCAATTAAATCTAAAAGTTCATACAATGAAAACTTGTCCAGTATGTAAAAGCGAGATTAAAAAGATTACAGTTGGTGGAAGAGGTACGTATTATTGTCCAAAATGTCAAAAGGAAAAAAGATGAGAATAGCTATTACAGGTACTATTGGTTCTGGAAAAAGTGAAGTTTCTAATTATTTAAGAACTAAATCTTATGATGTTTTTGATTGTGATAAATATAATGCATATTTATTAAAGAAAAATTCTAAAGCTTACATTCAACTACAAGAAGCTTTTCCTGATTGTTATGAAAAGGGGAAGCTAAATAAAAAGAAGTTATCACATAAAGTATTCACTTATAAGACAAATAAGAAGAAACTAGAATCTATACTTCATCCTTTAATACTAGAGAAATTATTTAATAAAAAAGATGATCCTTTATTTGCGGAAGTTCCTTTATTATTTGAGGTTAATTGGGATAAGTATTTTGATTATAATATTTTGGTTGTTAGTGATGAAAAGATCTTAATTAAAAGGCTAATTAATAGAGGTTTAGATATAGAAGATATTAAAAATAGATTAAAGAATCAAATGTCGGTAAAAGAAAAGATTAAAAGAGCTGATAAAATCATATATAATAATGGTAGTCTAAAAGACTTATATAAGAGTATAGATAAAGTTTTAAAAGAAATACTATGATAGGCAAAGATTTCTATAGAATTGATAAAAATAGCGATATTTCTAATGAGAGATTTAAATCTCTTATCTTTTTCTATGGACCGATGATTAAAAATGATGCTTTAGTTTTATATCAAAATCTCATCTTTCAAGAAGAAAAAACTGGTTTTGATGAACTGAATGAATTATTAGTATCTTTAAATATGTCGGTAAGTGAATTTGAAAACCTTTGTGAAATATTAAATGAATATGGTTTACTACAAACCTTAAACAAAGATAATAAATATATCTTCAGATTAAATGCTCCATTAAGCATGAATGAATTTGTGAATGATGATATTTTAGTTAGACAATTTATTTTAAAGACATCTGGTCCTTTCTTTCAAAACTTAGTATCTAGATTAAATATTAATCAAGAATCATACAATGATTTTTTAGATGTTACAAAGAGTTTAGATACTAGCGAATTAAATGTTTGGACTAAAGATGATGAAACATTTTTAAATATAAAAAGAAATGATGATTATAATTTTAATACTTTGTTTGATGTTAATAGGTTTTTAAAAGATGTATCTACTAATTTATTACCTATGCGCTTTCGTACAAAAGAAAATCTATATAATATGGCAAAATTAGCTGATTTATATAGTATTTCTTATGATAAGATGAGAACTTTTTTACCAAAGGTAGCTAATACTGAGACAAATGTTTTCGATTTAAGTATTTTAAGATATCTATGTATGAAAGCTAAGGTGGATTATACTAAAGTTGAAGAAAATGAATATAATGTCCCATGTCAAACATATTTAATGTCTATTCAGGATGGTAAAGAACTTACAGATTATGATAAAAAGATTATTTATAATCTATCTAATAAGTATCATCTAAATATTCCAGTAATAAATGTTTTATTAGCTCACGGATTAAAGAATTGTGATAATCGTTTAATTGAAAACTATTTATATCCGATTGCTTCGGATTTATATCGAAATGATATAAAAAGTGCTGAAAAAGCTCTAGAAAGGTTAAGTAGGAATTATAATAAAAAAGTAAGTGATGATAAACTTCCAACTTATGATTCTAGTAAGAATAAACAATTAAGTTCTAAAGAAGAAGAGGAACTTTTAAGATTAATGGGTAAGCATGAATAAAGATTTAAATTTATTAAAAAACGATTTGTATATTAGAGAATTTATACAGGATAATAATTTATCTGATGATTTTCTTAATGAAAATTATAATGTTTTTTTAAGATTGTTAGATTCAAGAAAAAAATGTTTAAATTGTAATGGTTTAAATGAATGTAGACAAGGATCAAGTGGTCAAAGATTATCTTTAAGATATGATGGTGTTTTAATAGAAGAAGTTGAATATTGTAATTATGGTTTAAGTAAACAAAATAAAGCTAATTTAAAGAGTTCTTATGTTTATTGTGATATTCCTAATCATTTATTAGATATTGATTTAAATAATATTGAATTTAAAGATAATCAAAAAGAACTATATTTAAAACTTGCTTCTATACTTCATAATAAAACAAATAAAGGTTTATATATTTCTGGGGATTTAGGAGTAGGTAAAACTTATTTATGTATCGCTTTATGTAATAGTTTGGTTAAAAATGGAAATAAAGTAGCTTTTGTGAAAGTATCTAATTTCTTTAATGAAATGAGATCACTAATAGGTACTAATGAATCGTTAGATAGAAAGATTTCTATTTTAAAGAATTGTGATTATTTAGTATTAGATGATATTGGTTCAGAAACAGTATCTGAATTTGTAAGAGATGATATATTATTTCCAATATTAGATTATCGTTTAGAAAACAAATTGATTACTATTTTTACATCTAATCTTAATAAAGATGATTTATTAAGACACTATCAATATGATAGAAAAGAAAAAGCTAATTTAATGAATGCGAAAAGATTATTAGAGAGAATAGATATCTTAAGTGAAGATTATGTTTTGGATGGAAAGAATTTAAGGAGGTATTAAGATGCTTAGAAAGATAGGTATTTTGACTTCAGGTGGTGATTCTCCTGGTATGAATGCGGCAATTAGAGCTGTAACTAGAACTGCCTTAACTAATGGTATTGAAGTTATAGGTATAAAGGATGGCTATAAAGGTTTAGTTAATGGAGATTATGAACAATTTAATAGAAAGTCTGTATCTGAAACTATTGCAAGAGGTGGTACTATTCTAGGTTCCGCAAGACTTCCTGAGTTTGCTCAAGAAGAAGTATTACTTAAAGGTGTTGAAAAACTAAAAGAAAATGATATTGATGCTTTAGTTGTAATAGGTGGTGATGGCACATATAGAGGTGCTGATGCTTTAACTAAACATGGCATTAATTGTATTGCTTTACCTGGAACAATTGATAATGATATAGAGGGAACTGATTATACAATTGGTTTTGACACCGCTTTACAAACAATAGTTGATTGTGTTGATAAATTAAGAGATACTTCTAATTCACATCATAGATGTTCAGTTGTAGAAGTTATGGGTAATAGATGTGGAGATTTAGCTATCTATTCAGGTATTTCCACTGGTGCGGAAATTCTTATAACTCCTGAAACAGGATATGATGAAGAAGCGGTGTTAGAAAAACTTAGATATTTAGAAGCACAAGGCAAAAATCATGCGATTGTAATTGTATCTGAAAAAGTTTGCGATGTTAAATCACTAGCTGATAAGGTATCTAATGCTACTGGCTTTTCAGGTCGTGCAACAATACTAGGCCATATTCAAAGAGGTGGTTCTCCAACTCCTTCTGATAGAGTTTTAGCTTCAAGAATGGGAGCTAAAGCTGTTGAACTATTAGTTGAAGGAATAGGTGGACATTGCGTAGCTATTAGAAATAACGAAATCATCTCAATGCCTATTGAAGAATGCATTAACTTACCTAGAAAGAATCGTAAAGAATTCTATAGATTATTTGATAAATTGGTATAGAAAAAGGAGATTAAGACAGTGGACCCTGTTTAGTTCACTTGATTAAAAAGGATTCTTTATAAGAAACTACTTCCATAGGAGGTAGTTT
>CADBMV010000045.1 GCA_902795865.1 uncultured Erysipelotrichaceae bacterium
AATACATTGATTTCCTTCATTGCGGTCCTCCTTTTCTATTAATTATTATAAAATTGAAAGCGCTTTAATTCAAGATAAATAAATACTTTTATTTATGATATGTTTCATTATTTAAAATCTTAAAAGATCTATAAATTTGCTCCAAAAGTATAAGTCTAGTCATATTATGAAGAAAAGTTAAATCTGAAAGCTTTATTCTCTCATTAGCTCTATTTATTAAGTCTTTAGATAAGCCTAAAGATCCCCCTATAACAAATACAATTTTAGAATAATTAATAAATAGCTTATCTAATTTATTCGCAAAAGACACAGAATCAATGGCTTTTCCATGTAAATCCATCAATATTACATAGTCACTATCATCTATCTTTTTTAATACTCTTTCACCTTCACTATTTAAAACAAACTCTTGATTATCATTAATAGCTTCATCTTTTACTTCTATAACTTCTAATTTATGATATCTGTTAATCTTTTTAATATAATCATCTATCAAATTTGATAGATTTTTATCCTTAATTTTACCTACACAAAGTATTTTAATCATTTTCTATACCTAGCATTATAGTTTGATTATTTCTCAATACTTCAAAATTAAGAGTTTGATCTTGTAAATATATAATCTCTAAATAATCATTGAAATTATTAATTTCTATATCATTAACTTTTAAAATGACATCTCCTACAACTATTCCAGCATTATTTGCAATCAAGGAGTCCTTAATATTTCTGACATACAAACCACTAATAGTTTGAATATCTAAATTCAAATTAGTTTTTTCATAATTAGGCATATCTTTAATAAGAACTGCATCAATTCCTAATAAATTTCTATTTATATCTTCATGATTGATAATTTTATCTGCAACAATTCTTAACTCATTAGAACTAATCGCAAAACTATAATCAGAATTAGACATTGTATTTAAACCAACTACTTCACCTGCCATATTTAATATAGGAGATCCTGAATATCCTGTTTTTAAAGCAGAATCAAGTTGTATTACATTTAAATAATAATTGTATCTATTAGAATCATAAGTAATACTATTATCTAATGATAATAAAGGATGACTAATCATCGATAACTTAGCACTTGAAGAATATTCTAAAGAACTAGGTGTACCTATACTAATCACAAATTCACCAGCTTGTAGTAGTGATGAATCACCAATTTTTAAACTATCAATAGAGTATGGACTTTCTATTTCAAGAACTGCGATATCAGTATAAATATCAAATCCTAATAAAGTTGCGGGAACATTATAACTTGATCCAAATTGCACATTAATGTTTCCAGTATTAGAAACACCATGATAAGCTGTAACGATATAGACTTTATTATCGTTTTGACCATATACAAAACCACTTAATAAAGAATTATCAGCAATAACAGAAACAATAGAATTCTTATTATCTTTTACGATTGTAGTAAAATCAGTTGAAAAACCTGATACTTCATATTCATTTATTGTGACAGATTGATTTTCTTTACGAGAATTAGGTCTACTTAAAGATAATATTAATAACCATATAAATAATATTGCGATTAATAAATATATCAAACGATTCTTATTCTTATCCATAAGTTCTCCTTTTAATTTATTAAATTACATGGTAGGTAATTACAAGCATTAACTCTGACACCTTCTACTTCAAAGGTTAAATGTAGATGCACTGCAGTCGAACTACCAGTAGATCCCATTTGACCAATTGTTTGTCCTCTGGATACATTTTGACCAACTTCAACATAAGGTGCAGAATTCATATGCATGTAGAAAGTTCTAACACCATTTTGGTGGTTAATAATACAATAATTACCCATATCAAATCGATATCCAACTTGATCGACAACACCAGAGTCTACAGCATATATTGGTGCATATACTTCATATCTATTCATAAAGTCTGTGCCTGTATGTCCAAAGTAGCAACCATAATGACAAGTTATATAAGGATTATCAACTGGCCAAATATAATTTCCAGTACCAACCATATTTGTTATCTTAGTACCTACTAGAATTACACCACGTTTAGGTTGTTTAATTACGTTTTCAGATATTAAAGTACCAGATTGTAAAACACCATTTATCCACTTTTCTTCATATAATACATTCTTTATACCAGCTTCTTCTTGAATTTGAACTTCATAAGTTCCAACTTCTAAAGATTCATCTTCAATATATTCTGGAGTTTCAGGTAAGACAAATTGTTGAGAAAGGTTTTCTTTTGTTACTTCAATAGTTATTGGTGAAGTGTAATATGTAACATTTAATTCCATTCCTGGAGTTACAACTTGATTTTCAGAAGATAATATTCCTGGATTCAACATCACTATTTGTCTTGGAGACATATCACCAAAGTTGTATCCTACACCTTGTAAGGTATCACCTTCCTTAACAGTATAGTATTCTCTTGTGCTATTGTGTCCATAACATAAAAACTGATAAATATCTTCAGCATTAGTGAAAATTAAATCAGGAGAAACAATAGCTTCTTCTCTAGTAATAATTTCATACATTGTTACATTGGTCTCAACACTTCCAAGTTCTGTAGGTGAAGCAATCACTTCGCCATTTCTAAGTCTTTGTAAGGTTTCATCAGAAACAAAGTTTCTAAAGAAAGCTTGCAAAGCACTAGAAAAATCTTCATAGTTTTTTACATATATAATTTCATATACACCTGAACTAGTAGAAAACTCTACAGCAGTAGTCTTTACACCAAGAAGATTATTATCTACTAGATAATCCATAATCTTATCATCAACATTTTCAAAATTTGCATAAGATGTTTCTTTTGCTATATAAACATCATTTCCAAAACCAAGTTCAGTATTTGGAAAATCATCTTTATAGTCTTCGTATTTTTCACTTATTAATTTTTTTAAATAATCTAAATCTGTAACGATAGCTATGAGTCTACCATTTGAATAAATCTTGTTGTAGACTTTTTCTTTATTATCATAAGAAAGAATCTCTTGACTAACAAGAGATGAATTATTCTTAATATCAGCATCAATATGCGTATCTGTATTGAGATATCTTGGTAAGAATACAACAATAAAAATCGCAAATGCTAAAGAAATAATAGTAGTTACAATTTTCTTCAACTATAATTCCTCCACAGAATTCTTTATTCCATAGAAAGCATTTATTTCACTTTCGAAAGCTAACTTAATCTTTCCTGTAGGACCATTTCTATGCTTAGCTATTAATAGTTCGACATCTTCGCGTTCGCTATTGTCATATTCATCACGATTATAATAAGCATCACGATATAAGAATAATACTAAGTCAGCATCTTGCTCCAAGGCACCAGATTCTCTTAAATCTGATAACATTGGTCTTTTATCTTGTCTAGATTCAACATTTCTAGATAATTGAGAAACGGCAATTACAGGAACATTTAATTCTCTAGCCATCGCCTTTAAACGACGTGAGATTTCAGATACTTCTTGTTGTCTTGAATCTGATTTACCTGTTGCTTGAATTAATTGGATATAGTCTACAACAATCATGTATAAATCATTTTCTTGAGCTAATTTACGTGCTTTAGCATACATTTCTGATACTTTAATACCTGGAGTATCATCTATATAAAAATTTTGTCTTTTTAGTTGTTGAGCAGCTTCATTAATTCTTGACCACTCTTCATCATTTAATCTACCAGTTCTTATCTTCTGTATTTCAACTTTAGATTTTGCTGAAAGGATTCTCATTGCAACCTGTTCAGCAGGCATTTCTATTGAAAAAATAGCAATCGAACCTGGAGTAACTGATGCTGAATTAATCGCAACATTTAAGGCTAATGCTGTTTTACCCATTGATGGTCTAGCTGCAACAATAATTAAATCACCTTTTTGAAAACCTGCAGTTAGATGATCTAAATCTGAATATAATGTTCTAACACCAGTAATATCAGAACCTGCTTCTTGAATTGCTTCTATATGTTTTAAATAATCATCAAATACTTGAGAACCAACTTTAAAATCAGCGCTTGTTTTTGATCTGGTGACATCAGTAACCTTTCTTTCAACGTTTTCAAGCATCATATCAACATCAATGCTTGTATCATAAGCATCATTAGAAATCTCTTCACCTACTTTAATAACTTTTCTTGCAATTGATTTATTTCTAATAATCGAAATATATTCTTTAGTATTACTTGCAGAAATTGTCGCATTAGCAAGCTGCATTAAGTATTCTAAACCACCAACCTTATCATAAATACCAAAATCTTTTAATTTAGTTGATAAAGAAACAGTATCTACCTTTTCCTTATTTTCGTGCATTGCAGACATTATATTGTATATAGATTGATGCTTTTCTAAATAAAAATCATCAGCAGTTACACCTGCATCTACAGTCTCTCTCATTGCATCAGGATAGAGCATTATATTACCTAATAATGATTCTTCTGCTTCAATTGAATAAGGCATCGATTTATTACTCATAATTATTCCTCAACTAATCTAACTTTAATATTACCAATAACGTCTTTATATAATTCAACTTTTATATCAAATGTACCTAAAGTATTTAGTGGTTCACTATCTTTAATTTTTCTTTTATCAATAACTATTCCTTGTTTCTTTAAAGCTTCTTCAATTTGTTTTGTAGAAACTGAACCAGATACTCTTCCTTCTTTTGATTTAACAGGAAAAATCAAAGTTTTAGTTTCTAATTCTTCTTTAAGCTTTAATGCTTCTTGACGATTTTGTTCATCAAGCTTTTTAGCTTCTTCATTTTGCTTAGCTAATACTTTTTTAGAACCTTCAGATTCAAGTACTGCTAAACCTCTAGCAATCAAAAAGTTTCTACCATAACCATCTGCAACATCTTTTATTTCACCTTTTTTTCCTAATTTAGCTACATCAGCTAGCAGTATTACTCTCATTTTCACCTCCTGCAAAGTATTCATCTAATACTTTTAATAATTCAGCTTCAAGTTTAGCTACACTAATTCCTGTAGCTTGCAAACCAGCAGCAGTCATATGACCGCCACCATGCATTTGTTCCATGATAACTTGAACATTAACTCTACCTTTAGATCTTGCAGATATTACTACTTCATCTTTATCGGTATTACAGATTACAAAAGCAGCTTCAACACCCTTAGCTTTAACCATTACATCACAAGCTTGAGATGCCAAGGTTCTTGAAAATACTCCTTCATTTACACTTGAAATGACAATATCCTTTTTATATAGTTTTGCATTATTAATGATTTTGCTTCTTTGTACAACGTTGTTGTATGGTTCTTGAGCCATTTCATCACACAACATTGGATTAGCTCCATATCTTCTTAATTGTTTTGCAACATCAAATGTTCTCGAACCAGTTCTCATTCTAAAGTGATCAGTATCAATTATTAATCCTAGATACATGATATTTGCTTCTTCAGGACTTATTTCAATGCTCTTACCAAAATATGGTAATAATTCACTTGTGATTTCACAAGCAGAAGAAGCAGCTGCTTCAATATATAGCATAATTGGTGTTACATCTAAATCAGCTTTACGACGATGGTGATCTAGAATTATAATGCGCTTAGCTTGTTTTAAGATATTTGAACAATTAGATTGGCTAGCCATATGATGGTCTACCATAATTACTAAACTATTATCATTTAAAATATCCATCGCATCAGATTCACCTATAAAGTGGTGCTTTGCTTCAAGTACTTTAGAGTATTTAGACATTACTTCATAAATCATAGGTTCAATACCACCTGATTTACATACTACATATGTTGGTTTTCCTAAACTTTGAGAGATATTAGACATAATTAGTGCTGAAGCAACACAATCCGCATCCATATCTTTATGTCCAGCAATAATGATATTGCTTGATTTGCTAATTAAATCTTTAATGCTGTTTGCAGTAACTCTAACTTTAGTTTTAGATTGTTTTTCTCTAGCTTCTGAGGTGCCTCCATAAAACATTGCATCTTCGCCAACTTTTCTAACTACAACCTGATCTCCACCTCTAGTTTGTGCTAGTTCCAATAAAGAGCTTACACTTTCATCTAACTCTTCATAGTTATCACTACCTTTAGCAAAAGCCATTGATAATGTAACATCAGTATTTCCTTCCTTAGAAAGATTTCTAACTTTATTTAAAATAGAAAAACGATCTTCTCTAATCTTTTCAAAAATAGCTTCATTCATGATTAGTAAAAGCGTATTATTCTTTAATGTTTTATATGTCACACCAAAGTTCTTAAAATATTCTATAACCGGAACTTTAATATTTGAATTTATATATGATAAATCGTCTTCTGACATTGTAAGTTCATCATAGTTATCATAACTCAATAAACCAAGCACCAAAGCATCATCATTTAATCTTTTGTTTAAATCATATTCATTAGTAATATTCTTAAAAGTTAATACAGGTTTTTTATCAATCTTGTTGACAGAGAATTTTTCATCATTGATTATTACTGTTTGCGTGTTTGCTTCATTTTCTAACATATCTTGTAATTCAGGTAACCAGTTTAATAACTTTTCACCTAAATGATTGAAATTACGACTTTCAAAGAAGTTAGACATATAGGTAATTTCGTAATTCTCATCATAAGTTAGAATACCTACATCTCCATGGTTTAATACTTCTTTATATGCTGAATCAACGCCTTGCTCAATTTCTTTGTTACTTTGTGAGTTAATTGAATCTAAAGAAAAATAAACAACACCAAAAGCAATAGCAAAAGCTGCAGCAATAAAAGATGGAATTGTGATATTTTGTTTAAAAACTAAAGCAAGCACTGCTAGAGCAGCAATTACTTCAACAAATGTCACAATTGAAATTACATTAATCAATGTTCGTTTTTTCATGATTTCACCTGCACTTTTCTTTCTAAATAAGTTCTAAGTGGACCTGAGCCATATAAGAATCCTAGAACAACTAAAATAATAAATATAGGTGGGAATAATACTGCCAGTAAAACAACAAAAGATCCCATATTTTTACGTAAAACACCTACACAATACAAAACTGTAAATAAATAGCCATAATATATTAAAATCATTCCAGCAATAACAGCTATTGTCACTATGACATAATATATTATTTCATTTTCTATTTTATTTAATATAAATAATGAAAACAATGCCAACATACAAATATATGACAATGTCTTACTAGGTTTCATGTCTAATAAATTAGTATTACCTAAATCTTTAATCTTAAAGCGTTTTAATAGACTTACAGCTAATAAATGAATTAAAAAGCCTTCCATAACGCCTATTAATATGGTTGAAACGATATAAATCACAATAATAATCTTTGTGAAATCTAGACCAGCTGATGTGAAAAATGACGCATAATCAAAGCCAATCATAGAACCACTGCTTCCTAAAGCAACTTTAAATTCCTCTATCATTTGGCTAAGTGGGAAGCCTAGTAAAGGATAGACTATAAAAGTAGCAATCATTTCTCCTACTACATAGACCAATATTGCGATAAATAATAGCGCTCTTTTATCCAAGCCCCTATTTATGCCATAACTATAAGCTAAAGCTGTAATAATCCCTACAGGGACATAAATAAGGTATGTGAATTGGAAATTACCTAGTAAAAAGCTAATAATGGCCATGCCAACAGACAAAATAACTCCATCATTAAAACTATGCATCGCACAATACATAATAATTACTACTGGCATAATTAAAACAATGAATTCTGTAAACCAGTAAGCACTCATTCTATCAATCAGTATTAAAGCGCCAACAATCGCAAGCATCATAGCGCCTTGTGTAAGTTTTTTTGTCTGATTCATATATAAATATATTATAAAATATACCTGCAGCAATGTGCAGGTATTTGATTAATCAGCAATATAAGGTAATAGAGCCATTTGACGTGCTCTTTTGATAGCTGTAGCAAGCATTCTTTGATATTTTGAGCTTGTACCAGTTACACGTCTAGGAGTAATCTTTCCATTTGGAGAGATAAACTTCTTTAATAACTCAACATCTTTATAATCAATATATTCGATTTTATTCTTTGTGAAATAACAAACCTTCTTATATCCAACTCTTTGTTTTCTAAAAGCCATAATCTTTTCCTTTCTTAATATCAATAAAATGGTAAATCATCGCTAGAGATATCAAGTGATGGTGTATTTGAAAAATCATCATCCATTTGATCATCATAGCTAGGTTCTACACTTGGAGTAAATGTTTGATTGCTGTTATATGAACTAGTTTGACTAGTTGAACCAGATCTATTAGAGATGATCTGTACATTATCTGCAACTACTTCAGTTACATATACTTTGCCATTTTGTCCATCATAGTTTCTAGTTTGAATTCTACCTTCAACAGAAACAATTGTTCCTTTTGAAGCATAGTTTCCTAGAAAATCAGCAGCTTGTCTCCAAGCAATACAGTTAATGAAATCAGCAGTCTGTCCTCCTTGTTGAGATTGAAAACGTCTATCAATTGCAACAGTAAAACTACATACTGATGTATTAGAATTTGTTTTTCTAACTTCAACATCTTTTGTTAGTCTTCCAACTAACACCACGTGATTAACATTAATCATTATTTCTTTCCTTTTTTCTCGTCTTCTGAGATAGTCATTAATCTAACGATATCATTATTGATACCCATTAAACGCTTGAACTCATTTAAACCATCAACGTCTACTGTGTAAGTAACTACTACATAGTAACCTTTTGACATATGATCGATTTCATAAGCAAATTCTTTCATACCCCAATCATCAACGTTGTCAATAGTGCCGCCATGTGAAGTGATAATGCCATGCATCTGTTCAACTAAAGCAGCTCTAGCAGCATCGTCAAGATTAGACTTGATGATATACATAG
>CADBMV010000046.1 GCA_902795865.1 uncultured Erysipelotrichaceae bacterium
ACAGTTTTCAAACATATACCATATATCACCATATGCGATTACTTCATCATTTTCCACTAATACATATAGTTCACTAATATCATTTTTTTCTAATTCATGAATAAAATAAGATCTATTCCACGGATTAGGAAAAGAATCATTTTCAATAGCTAGTACTTGATCTAAATCTTCAATACTCATCAACTTAATCATCGATAGTAAGTCTCGCTTTCTTTTAAATATTTTGGTGTAAGATAGGCAATCTTATCTATCTTTTTCCATAAATGTTTTGTCTTTAAAAAAGCTTCAGGAATATTACCAAAATCATTTTCTTTTCCAAATAAAGATAAATCACCAACTAATTCATAATCTTTTAAATCAAGTTCATTTATTGGTAAAGCACAATCATCTAAAATAATTTCATCCTTATCATAAACACCACAATATACTCTATTAGCTCTAGCATCCATTATCACCATACATTTTTCTTTATTAGCAGCATATAATCTTAAACTAGAAATTGTATATACATCCACTGGTAAAACTTCGCCAATAACTTTTGCGATAGTCATTGCAATTCTAACACCAGTATAAGAACCAGGACCCTCACTTATACAAATAGAATCAATAGAGTTTCTATAAATATTTGCTTCATCAAAAACATATCCTAATGCATTAAAAACTTCTTCAGATTGTCTTTTAAAACATTCTTTACTATAAGAAGCAATTATTTCATCATCTTTTATAAGTACACAAGTTAAATACTTATATGCTGTATCAATACATAGTGTCAACATCCTAATTCCTCAATAATTCTTTCATATTTTTCACCATGAGCTATAAACTCAATATTTCTAGTGTTATCATCAATATATTCAAATATTACTTCTAAATATTCTTTAGGAAGATATTTTTCATAATATTCAGGCCACTCTACAACCATAATACCTTCATCTTCATATTCGTCAATACCTAAATCATATTCATTGTTTTCTAATCTATAAGCATCAATATGATATAAAGTTTTATCACCTTCATATATCTTTAAAATTGTAAAAGTAGGAGAATTCACAATTCCTTTTACATTTAAAGCTTTACCAATACCTTTAGTAAAAGTAGTCTTGCCACCAGCTAAGTCACCTTTTAAAGCAATAAAAGCTCCTAATTCTAATAAGGAGCCTAATCTTTCACCTAAAGCGATAGTTTCTTCATAAGATCTACTTATCATAACTTAATTATTATACAATAATTAAACAATCATTATAAAATTCTCGTTATAATTTTCAAACATATGATCATGGCTAAGAAATATAAAACGTTCTTGTTTAGCCTGTGCTAGTAAAGCTCTATCAAATGGATCGTTGTGAATAAAGCCATCCTTAAGATTTAACTTGTCCATAAATATTGCATGTTTTGGTTTAAAAGGCATAGTTAGATAATCTGATTTTAAACAATTAGAGTAAAATGTTTCTCCAGATTTAGTAAAAGTATCGGGAAATTTCTTATGTTTAATAGAAACTTCCATAACTGATATCGCAGAAAAATATATAAAATTATTTAGATCATTTATAAGATCATATGCTTCTTTAGATAATTTTGTATCATCATACAATGACCAAAGAGCAATGTGGGTATCAAGAAGTATATGCATTAGTATAAATCTCCCCAAATTTCTTTATCCATTGCATTGAATTCTTCTAAAGAAATAGGTTTATATTCTCCATTAAATAAACCAGTTCTTTTGCTGATCATTGGTTTTACAAATAATTCTAATTTAGCCACAGGCATTCCATCTCTTGCGATAATAATTTCATCTTCTTGCTTTGTCTCTAGAAGTTTAATAAGTTTTGTAAGATTTGTTTTAGCTTCTAACATATTAACTTGAGTCATAAAATAACCTCCTCACTATTATCTTAGCCAACTTGGCCATATTAGTCAAGATAATAAAAAAACCTCTATTTCTAGAGGTTTTTAACCGGCAACGTGCTTGATTCACTATCTAAACAGGTAGCTATGCTCGCCGATGAAGTGCTTAACTTCTGGGTTCGAGATGGGACCAGGTGTGACCACTTCTCCATTGTCACCGGATC
>CADBMV010000047.1 GCA_902795865.1 uncultured Erysipelotrichaceae bacterium
ATAGAAATATTACTGCATTAACTATAGAAAGACTATGTATATTATTAAAATGTAAACCTAATGATATTATTGAGTTTGTTGAAGATAATGGTAGTTAGGATTTGAAACATTTCTTATGTTATCTATTCATTCTTCAACAAATAAATAATTATTTATTCATAATCATAACGTAAACCAAGAGCTGTATCAGAAGTATATCCATTTATATACATATATATTACATATCCTGCACAAAGACCATCTTCACGATACGCAAATTTTCTTACCAATGTATTATGATATCCAGGATAATCTTCTACTTGTGATATCTCTATCATTCTTCCTAAATCATCGTATTTAATATCAACTTTTGTATCATATCTATCAAATTCGAAATATCTATTCATAGAAATTATTCTTCCATTATCATCTTTTACAATATTATAAGGTTGATCTTGCCATACTTGATTTAAAGAATAATAGTATTCAAATGCATCAGTATATATCATTGGACAAAACATAGTTTTATCTAAAGAATAAACAGTCCCATTTTCATTTACGTATTCACCAGTATTACTATCTAACTTTAAAGTTGTTTTATAAGTGTGAGATTCTCTTTGCCCTTTTTCGACTGGAACATTATAAGTAATTTGAAGATCAATTGTATCATCACTATTTTTAATAAAACTTTGATAAATAGTCTCATTCACAATTGGATCCCAGAAAGAAATGATTTCAGGTAATCCATCAAAGAATTCAATTTCATAACCTCTACCTAGACTATTATTTGGCAAATCTGACATATCCCCTGTATTAAAATCGTAATCAAGTGGAGCATTAACATATTGTACGGTAAATTTCGTATAACCATTTTCCTTCATAGCAAGGCCTAAAGAAGATAAGCTATTTTCTATAATGGTATTCTCAGAATCGTCAGTTGTTTCATCTGTAGGCATATTTTCTGAATTTGAATCAATTTGACTTGGTTCGTTGATATTGTTTGAATTAGCGTTGCTACTTAAATATCTATATCCAAAAACACCCCCAACACTTAAGCTTGCAACTATTCCGATTGTTGCTAATGTCTTAGTAAGACTAGTAGCTCCCGCTTTAGAAAGACTAGAAGTTAATATTTTGTTTGAAACTTCATTTACTACTGTATTTCCTACATTATTTAACATCTCATTAGTTATATATTGAACAGTTTTGTTGATAAGTAATGTATTTACAGTTTCGTTCTCTGATGCTTGTTTAAATAACAATAAGAATAAAGCAAGTGGAGAATAAGAGTAAATTTTAATATCATCTCTTTTCTGAATTCTTAATATTTCTTGTTCAGCAATTTTTAAAGATGAAGCAAAACGATATTTTACAGTACTTTCCGCAATATTTAATTGATTAGATATTTCTTTAAAAGTTAATTCATCTACTAGTCTTAAAACTAAAACTTCTCTATAATCTTCAGGTATTTTGTTTAAAACTTCTTTAAAAACTAAAGATCTATACTCTGCATCTAAATCAACGCCAATATCTTCACTAGGTAATTTATAATCTTCATAAGCATCGATTTCAACGGTTTGAATTTCATAACCATCATCAGTTGTCTTAATTTTCTTTCTTAAAACATCATTACATGCATTTGTAACAGTAGTTTTTAAATAACCAAGGAATTTCTTAGGATCGATATTATCTATATTTCGATAGATTGCTAGAGAAACATTTTGAAATATATCTTCAGCATCTACAGCAGAATCCAAAATTGTTTTAGCTTTAAAGGTTACATAAGGTTGAATTATACAATATAAATTATTAAATCCACTTTCTGATTCTTTAGCTTCTTTAATTACTTTTTCAAAATCCACTTTAGTAATATCCATTTTATTATCCGTCCTTTATACTCAAATCATTCTCTTTAAATATCTTAACTATAATCCAATTTTATTTTAATAGAAATTATATCTATTTCAACGTTTTATGCATAATTCTAAATTCTTTTATTTCTTATAAACCAACAAACTTCAGAAATAATATAAGTTTTTTACGGAAAGATTCTATTAACTATTAGTCATTAATTTCTTGGTCAAGATTATCTCTAATCTCTACTGCTTCATCATAGTCTTCTTGAGCTTTGGCAACATCTTCTTCTTTTTCTTTTACTACTTCAGCTTGTTCAGTAACAGCTGTTTCATTATTTGTGATGACTACTTCAGCATCCTTAATTTCTTCTTCAGTAGTTGTAACTTCTTCTTTCAAAGTATTTACTTCTTTAGTTAAACTATCAACTTCTTCGCTGAATTTTTCTACTTCTTTAGAAGCATTATCAACTTCTTCTTTAAGAGTATCTAAGATATCTTGAGTTTCATTTAATGAAGTTGTAGCTTCTATGATATCTGTTTCAACATCAGCTAATTCTTCTTCGGTTGTATCAACGACTTTTTCAGCATCATCAACTTCTTTTTCTTTATCTTCAATATCCTTAGTTTCAGTTTCTACCTGATTAACTAAAGTATCGACAACTTCTTTTTGAACATCTACTGATTCTTTCTTAACATCTACATTAACTTCTCCTTCATCTAAAGCTTCTTTTGCAGCTAATTCTTCAATCTTTGAAGTTTCTAATTCGTTGTATGCTTCACTTATAGCTTCGTCCATTTCATTTAAAACTTCTTGTTTTTCAGCTAAATCTTTTTCGGCATTAACTACTGTTTGATTTGCAGTTTCTAAAGCTGTTTCAGCTCTTTCTTTAGCAACTTCAGCATTTTCTAAATCAGTTGTTGCATTTTCTAAGTTTTCTACAGCTTCATTGTTTGCAACTGATGCTTTTTCACAGGCTTCAAGCCTTTGAGCTAATACAGTATTTGCGACATCCAATGCTTCTTGCTTTTCAGCAATTGCAGTATTATGTACTTCAAGTTCTACAGCAGCTTCTTCTTTATCAGCATTTCCTATAAAGATATCAGCTCTTGCTTCATCATATTCTCTTTGAGCAGCTACAACTGCGAGTAACTCTTCGGTAGAAATACCACCGTTTGTTTGTAATTGTGATAATTCACGTCTTGCATCAATCAATGCTTTTTGAGCATCTTCTAGCTCAGTTTGAATTGAAGTTACATAGTTATTGAATAATTCTTCATATTCATCTACAGTGTATACAATTTTATATGCTTCAGCAGAATATTTCTTTCCTTGAACTGTTGCACCCCAATTACCCATTTCTTTATATCCAAATGTTTGGCTAATTGAGCTAGAATATCCTGAACCATTTCCATAGACTGTGTTGTACGCAAATCCAGTAATTTCGTATCCTTCTGAAACAAGACCAGTATAATGTCCAATTCCACAACATGTAATTCTATTACCTTCTGATTCAAGCAAAGCAACAGCATCAGCATATGTTCTCTTTATGCCATCGTTGTTATGATGACCATTCATAGCTTCCCATACCATCTTTTCTTCGTGATACCAACCTTCATAAGGGCTTTCATTTTCGTTTGCCATATTATAGCCCCACGCCATATTTTCACCTGAATTTCCAAGCATTGAATGTGAAGCTTTAGCAGAAGAAGCGTTTGCCTGAATTTCAGCAACAGCCATCATAACATCATTTACTAATAAATCATCAGCATTTGTATATTCATCATTAACTCTTAGTTCATTGCCTTCTCTTAATAGATCAAATACTCTTTTCATATTAGCCAAAGAAGTAGCATCACCTTTTTCACCAAGCTTAGTATGTCCCCAAGTAGTATCGCTATCTTGAGTATTAATTCTTGTTTCAATGATGTCAGCTGCAGCTTTAGCAGACTCGGTATTCATTGATTTAAAGAATCCAAGAGTTCCACTAGCAATTGTTGCTTGAGCAGTTTCATATCTTGCAAGCGCATTATCAACTGCAACATTTGCATTTGCTAAATTTTCATCAGCTTTTTCATATGCTTTATTAGCAGTCTCTAAAGCCTTTTCAGCAGCAGCTTTTCTAACTTCGCCAGCTTCAATGGCTGCAACAGCAGCATCATATTTCTCTTGAGCTTCCTTAGAATTATCCTTAACTTCATCTAATTCAGCTTTTGCAACGTCCGCAGCAGCTTGAGCAGCTTCCAATTCTTCATTAACAGCATCTAAATTATTTTTTGCATTTTCAGCTAAAGTGAATGCGGTTTCTTTAGCTTTTACTGCCTCATCTAAAGTTACTACTGCTTCTGCTAATGTGTTAACTGCTGTAGCCTGAGTTTCTTCAGCTGTAGCTAGGAAAGCTGTAGCAGCTTCTAATTCAATCTTTGCTTTCTTAAATTCTTCAGATTCAGTAGCTTTATATATTGCTGCTTCATAATTAGCTTGTTTTTCAGCAACATTTGCAATTGCTCTTTCATAAGCTACTTTAGCGTCATCTCTTCTTATTACTGCTTCTGAATAATTATCTTTATATGTATCTAATTTAGTTGATTCTGTAGATAATGTATTTTTAGTTTCTTCTAATTTTTTAACTACAGTATCATAATTATTCTTTTTACTGGTTAAGACGTTGTTAGCATCAGCCAATCTATCGTAAATTTCATTCTTGTAAACTCCTAAAGCATTTAATAAGTTGTTTAGAGAATCGATATCTTCTTCAAGTGCTTCTGTTTTGCCATTATACTGTTCAACAGCTAAATCATAGATTTCAGTAGCTTTATTTAAAGAATCTTTCGCAACAGCTAAACTTGCTTCAGCATTTGTTTGTTTTGTAGTTAAACCATCTAACTTTATATTCAATGAATCTAATTCAGCTTTACTTGTGGCTAAAGCATTTTCTTTATCAACGTATTCACTTCTAGCTTTATCTAGAATTCTTAAAGCTTCATCTAATAAAGCTTTCTTAGCAATGACATCTTTTTCAGCAGCATTTAATTCTTCTTGTTTAGGATGTTCATTTACAATTAAATTGAAATATTTGGTGCTTGAATTTCCAGCTCTATCGACTGCAACTACGCTCATTGGATAAATACCAGCTTTTTCAACATTGTAATTGCCTACAATTGAAAAGATTAATTTGCCATCTGTTTCATCAATTGCGTAAATCTGATCAAAACTTGGCTCAGTTTTGAATTCGACAATGATATCATCGACATAAATAACTGGAGAAATGGAATCTCTTGGCATTGTTTTTAATTCAAATTCGCTTTTTTCAGTAGAAATAACTTCTTTTTCAACAACATTTTCTTTTAATTCTTCAATATAAACATTATTTGTTTCTGCAATGCTTTTTTCTATTGAATCATCAAAAGTTATTTCTTTTGTTGTCTCATTAGACGTATGATCTTTTTTGTTTTCTATTGTTGATACGTCATTTTGAGGATTAAAATCCGTTTTATCTTCTGTGTTTTTCATTACAAAACTACAACCTGTAACAGAAGATAGTAATAGAGTCAATGTAACTAATAATAATAAAATCTTTTTCATATAACTTTTCCTTTCTTACTTAATTGATTGGGCTAATATTCCCCTTTCACTAGATAAGACGTAAGGAAATATGAAAAAGACAACAATTTTGAAAAAAAAATTAAAAAATTGATAAAAATGCCTATTTTTAAGCTATTTCATTAAAAAATATTATTATTTATAGATTTTATTCTTTTATCTCTTCGTTCTGTATTATTCTAATTTCTTTAGATAATTCGGCACTTTTATAGTTTTCTCTTACTTTTTGCATGAAGTCTCTAATTAAATCTTCATTACTGGCAATTCCAGCATTGGCTGAATTCTTTATTTCAGATAGTTTGTTAATATCTTCTATCTTTCTTGAATTATTATATATTTCATCTATTTCGCTTTCAGATTCCTGCGTTCTTTTATCTAAATCTTTTAAAAAATGATCAAGTTTTTCTTGTTTAATACCAAAAAAAGATAATTCCCATAGTATATTTGCAAACAATTGATATATTTTTTCTTTTGTAGTATTTGTTTCAGGAACAAAATAATTCAAAACCTCTTCTTGTCTTGCCATCTCATGTGCATATAATTGAGCTTCAATCCCATCTTTTATTAAATCACTTATAAATGTCAGACCAAACATTGGAAAATCTTTATCATACTTATCACCATAAACAAATAAAACTCCTATTTCTTTATAATTCAATTTTTTTAAAGGTAGAGTTTTTAAATGATTAATAAATTCTCTTGCATATTTATCGCTTTGATTTTTGATTTGCCTAATTGTTTTATCAAAAAAACTTCATAATTTTTTTACAATTTCAAAATAATATTGTTCAAAAAACGATTTATTAATTCATTCTTATCAATTTCTAACAAAAAGTCCCTAACTGTTTTCATAAATTTACTCCTCATTAAAAGTTTAAGCTTTTACTTATTATTTTTCAGGTTTAATATATATCTTTTTGTAACTATATTTATTAACTATTAATTAACAAAAATCGCAATGGTAAGAGTGTTTTTTGTATTCTAGCCATTTTTTTATGAATACTATTTCATCACGACTTAATCGATTATTGTTGTATTTAATTACTTTATTTTTTATTTGTTTTTTATTATTTAAGTTTGCTGAGTCAATTATAGCTATTACTTTGTTTGTTTTTTTACTGATCAGTAAACAATAATCTTTATCTTTTGTATTATATGTTGTTATATCATATTTTTGAAAAATGATGCTGATTTCTTTAATTAATTCAATATCATTTTCTGGCTTTATATAGTAATAATTATCGCTATAATAACAATATGAACGTCGTTTATAATGATAATGATATTCGTTATTTATACTTTTTGAAACAGCATAATTAAACTTGGTATGTAACATATTAGTGAAATCAAACGTTTTATTTAAATCGTTTGGATAGTAATCAATATTTATGTCTAAGCGTTTTGCAGAATCAATATATGCTTGTAGATGAAGCACAGCACTACGAGGATTATATGCTTGGTATAACATACAACGATTAATATAATCGATTATCGATGAAACTGTATATGTGTTGTTTTTTAATAGCAAATAGTATATATCCATCAACGATACATTATTGGTCTTTAAAAATTGTAATTGTTGAAAATCAATTGTATCGATTTCATTTATTTTATATAGATATAACCACTCTATAGGATGATAATCATTATTGTTTAAATACTCTTTGCATTGATTATCTATTCTCCAATTATCTATTTCAACTTTAATCAATTCTGTCTGAATAGTTGTGTCATTAATTAATTTGCAAACAAAATTGTAATATCCATCTTCTACTAACTTTTTAATACTAGGATATTTTAGAAATGTAATTGAATACTTTATTTTTTGAATATCATTTAATGAATTTATTTTATTTAATAGCTCATAACCATCAGATCCATAATCGTTAAGATAGTTATCGTAATGAAAAATTTGAATATTACAAGGATTCAAATCTTTTATATTATTTGGAATATTTTTAAGTAATCTTTTTATTGCATATGAGAATTCTGCAACATTATATAGAATAATTGCGGATTCATAGTTATTTTTCAAAAATCGATTTGCACTTATACCAAAAAATTTTTTTGATTTATTGGAATATACTATCAAATAATTTCTTATCTTTACACCATCAATTATGCTAAACTCCTTAACTTCGTCTTTAGGTATGAGTTTCATGGCATAATCAATCATTTTTTGTTCATATGGAAAATTAGTCATTTATTATTCCCTTTCGTAAAACAACATTATTCATCCAATTCTTAATAAAAGTCTTATCAGTATTATTTAGTTTTTCATTATGTGAATAATATGCTTGTTTAACTTCTGTCATAGTTTTATCAAGCTCAACTGTTATATAACTTTTTGTATTACTCTCTTTTTTTCTAATAAAAAATATATGAGATTTTCCTTTTGCATGTCTATCTACATAACTTCCTACGCAATTATGATTATTTCTACCTTCTTCTATAATGTCTTTTGGTTTTTTTGGTACAATCACTTCTAATCTATCATCGTGATATTCAAGTTGTTTTAATTTTTTATATTGGTAATTAAACTCTTTTTTATATTGTTTTTCTTGTAGTTCATCTTTAATTTGGTTATATTGAAAAATTGTTATGTTATGATCTCTAGATAAATGTTTAGTTTTTGTATTTGGTTCAATATTCATTTCAATGCACATTTTATTGTAATCGTACAAGTTTAGCATAAATTTTCTTGCGCTATCATAACCTTGGGTAATTCTTTCTCTACTGATGTAATTTAATAAAGTATTAAAATTATACAAAACTTTACCTTGATATTTGAGTTCAAGCAATTCGATAATAGTATTAACATTCATTTCAATACTTGAGCTAACAACAGACAAAAAATTACTAATTTGGATAGGTGACAAGTCATATAGTCCTATTAATCTTTTTAAAGCTTTATAACCATCAATATTGTCAATTTTACCTCTTAAAGCTTTCCATTGAGCGTTTTTAAGTCCAGTTATCTCTGACATATTCTTCCCATCGTTATTAAAAAATTTATTAAATTCTGCACTATATCCATCTCGACTTTCAATATACTTATAAATCATGTCAGAAAAGCCAGATTTCACTAATTGTTCAAGACAGCAATTGTTTTTATATAATATTGCATAAAGCATCAATAATTTTTCTGTATTTTCAAAATCATAGTATACATTTTTTTGATTTGCGAATACTTCGATAGCACTATTTGGATAATCTTTCTTATATTCATCAAGATTATAAAAATGATAATAGTTATTATAATAATTTATAAAACCCTTATCACCTGACTTTCCAGGTTGAACAAGTAATTCATTAATTGTTAAACTATTATATTTTCTATTTATTAGATCTTTCAAATTTATAACAATAAATTTTCTAAATCCGTGTATATATAGACATACATTTTCTGTTTTGTGCATCTTTTTAAGAAACGGATCTTTTACTGTTAAAGGTATCTTAGAAACATCTATTTCGTTTAACTGTGAAGAAATTATTTGAAAATAATTATCCATTTGTCTCCTTTACTTATGAAGTGTGATTAATTTTTTATATTTAGTTGATAAAACGATATTTTAATTATCTATCACTTTATCAATAATTCCATATTCCATGGCTTGCTTAGCAAACATCCAATTATTTCTATCGGTATCATTTGTGATTGTAGTAAGTGATTTGCCTGTATTTGTTGCTAGTATTTCGTTTACTCTGTTTTTAACTAGTTTTATGTGATCAGCTTCAATAAGAATATCGCTTGCTTGACCTGTTGTACTGCCAAACACTTGATGTATTAATATTTGTGAATTCTTTAAAGCAAATCTTTTGCCTTTTGTTCCAGAAGATAATAACAAAGCTCCCATACTACAAGCCGAACCTACACAAATAGTCTTAACATCACATTTTAGACTTTTTATAGTGTCATAAATTGCCAAACCTGCTGATACGCTTCCACCAGGTGAATTAATATACAAAGAAATATCTGCATTATTATCAATAGATTCTAGATACAACAACTGAGCTATTATTGAACACGCAAGATCATCATTTATTTCGTTAAATAAAAGTATTATTCTATCTTTTAATATTCTAGAAAAAATATCATATTGTTTTTCTTTATCGCCATCTTTTTCAAAAAAAATTGGATTAATTATCATTTTACCTTTCCTTTCCTAGGCTATATAACCGATTGTATTTAAATCATTCTTTTTATTTATAAGCATTTTATAATCATCAATTATATCTTCTACTTCGATATTAGAAATTTGTTTTTTGCCAATTTCTTTTCCTTTATACTGTAATGAAATTCTTTTTGCTTGTTTAAGTTCAATTTGTTCAAGAACGTTTCTAACAAATCTGCCATTACCAAAATTAGGAATTAAAGATGCTTCTTTAAATAAAGATAAGCATTTATTCTTTGCTTCAGTAGACATTGTGTATTGATGTTCTTTAAGCATTAATTCCATTATTTTCAATAGTTCGTTCTCATCATAATCTGGAAAATCAAGTTGGAACCCAATTCTACTTGCTAAACCTTCATTTTTATTAATAAAATCTTTCATTTTTTCAGGATATCCAGCAAATATAACAATTACATCATCACGATAGTTTTCCATTAATTGTACAATTGTATTAATTGCTTCTGTACCAAATGAATTATATCCTTCCAATAATGAGTAAGCTTCATCAATAAAAAGTATTCCTCCTCTTGCGGATTCAAACTTTTCTTCTACAGTTTTTGCCGTCCAACCAACCCATCTAGCTACAAGATCCTGTCTGCCACACTCGACAATATGCCCATTTTCTAGAACACCTTCTGATTTTAAAATTTGTGATAATAATCTAGCAACAGTAGATTTGGCAGTGCCAGGGTTCCCATAGAAAAGCATATGTCTACTAACACCCTTATCATTTAAACCTAGTTCTTTTCTTCGTTTTTGAACTTTAGAAAACTCTATTATCTGATCTGTGACGTCTTTAATTTGTTTTAAACCTATCATTTCTTGAAGTTTTTTATATGGTTCGGCTTCTTTCTTTTTGACAACAATCTTCACTGATTCAAGTTCCTTATAAGCTTTATAAATATGCGTTTTAAGTCCTCGACCATACCACTTATCATATGCTTCATAAACATCTGAAACACTAAATGAAATTTTATCAGGAAGATATTTTTCCATATCGTTTTCTTTGTAATTTGAGAAATCTGATTTCTCAACTAAATCATTTAAGTAATTTAATGCACTATCATATGTTCCATAACCTTCTTCTATTTTCACAATATCTGTATTACTTAATATCTCGGCAAGGAATTCATCTTTATAAACCATCTTATCGAATATTTCAACAAAGAAGAATAATGCATAATTACCATATAACTTAACTTTTTTTGAGATTAATTCAGCGGTTCTTGCAGTTGCATTAGCATAGTTTCCATATGCTTTTTCTCCTGATAAATCAATTACTAAACTTGAATTGACAGCTGATGCAAAGACGTTTTCAAATGTGGGTTCGTTATATGCTCTTGGAGAAATATTTCTTAAAGATGCAGTTCTTTTACTAATTAATCGATTATTTTTTAGAAGTGCTCCAAGCAAAACATTAATGATATCATTCGCAGCATCCCAAGAACTAGCGCTAATATAATAATGAATTGGATGACCATAGAACTTTTTTTCATTTTTATTTGAATATATTCTATTTATTTCATCTATTAAACTCTCAGATGCCATTATCTCTTTCGCTTTATTTAGACATTGTTTTTTATTTAAAAGTTTACGTTCAAAGATTCTTTCATCATATGTAAACAATAATTCGTCATATATACTTTGCTTTCCAACGATATTTATTTCCAATTTTTCCATACAAGATCTAACAGATGATAATAAGAAATCGTTTCTGTTACCCCTATATAAATTATTCTTAAATGTATCAATAGATATTTCTTCTTTACGAATGCATTTTGCATTGTTTAAAAACTTACAAATTGTTGTTTCACATTCATCTATACTAATCTTTTCTGCTTTAAATGAACAAATAAGCATAATCGAATCAGGATCGACTTCATAAATTTGTACAAAACATCTTTTATCTTCAATAAATGCTTGATCATAAATTCGATTAATATCATTTATATATCTAGATAATGATGAAAAACTATAATAAGAACCATCATCTTTTTTTGCTGAATATTTTTTTAAGGTCTCGTCATTATTTTCGTAAACATAATTCATTAAAATCATTAATACATCCTCCTTATTGTGCGTTCGTGTCTTTTATAATCGAATATATTTCTCCTTTATATAGAGTGTATACATCGTTAGTATTTGTAATCATATTATTTGTATTTGATTTATCAGAAATAATAATACTAATATTTTCATAGTTAGAACCATATAAGTAATACTGTCGTGATAAATCTTTAGAATTTAATGCATTTGCAGGCATTGAATTAATTGTATCTAACTTGATTAAATCAACGTTTTCATCATATAAATTAATTATTTGATAGTATTCAATATCTTTTCCATTATTCTCCTGATAGAAAAAATCGCCAATATTAAACATTTTTTCAAATCTACTTGTATAACTTTTTGGAAGCTTAAAGGTTACAATTTCTATATGTTTTTCAAAGCCTTTTTTTACATCGTTTTCAATTTCTGAATCTATTATTCCAATGCCATGAACATATAATTCATCACAACTTTCAGGTACTTCATTAATATTAAAATAATTATTGTACTGTAAACTTTCTTTATCACATATAGAGATTTTATCTATACGTGATAATAGATTTCTAATGTCTTTAAATTTAATGTCGTTCATTTTATCATCTCCTTTTTACTGTGTGGTTGTCTTATTATTGTAGAATCGATAAATATCACCGTTTGTTGAAAAAATATAATCATCATAACATTTATCTAGTTGGATGAATGTTTGTCTATAAAATTGACCAAGGCGATAAACTTTTCTTTGAATATATTCTGATTCTAGTGTTCTTGATGGAACATAATCATATGTTTCATTATTCTTAATTTTTGTTTTGTCTAAATCAATAAAATTTAATACTTTTTTAATTTTTTCATTATCATCGGAATAAATATGAATGAGTTGATGAAAACTTATTTTATCTTTATTTTTGTATTGGAAAATATCTCCGATCTTAAAATCATCGATTGTTTTTATACAGTTATCTGGATCTTTATCGTTAAGAATAATTTTCTCATAAGTTGCAAATTCTGGAACAACATTGTTTTTAGAATCATATTCATATGTCTCATAAACGAATAATTCATCATATTCTTTTGGAACGTCTGAAATATGACGATACTTAGTGATACTAAATGTTCTTAGATCTACTATTATAATTCTTTTTACAAACGAAATTAGATAACCATTTCTTAAGTTTTTAAATCTGTACTCCATAATTATGTCCTTTCTAAATTTGTTAAAATTAATGGATAAATATTTTTTATAAAAGATATCTATAATGGAATTAATTTAATCTGTTTATTGCTTTTTCTGATTTTGGTCATCAAAAAAATAACAAATAACATTGTTTTTTAAATATAATTCTTTATATGATAATACTAAAGTTTAAATATGAGTTAAGTACACTTAGGTACTTACATGACTCTTAATATATCAAACGGACAAGAAAAAATCTACCTTTTTTAAATCTTAAGATGATTTTTTTATTTTGTCTGTTTTAATCAGTGTTTATTTCTCTCCTTTCATCAATTAAGACGTAGAGAAAAACTAAAAAGTCAACTTTTGTTTAAAAAAGTTGAAAATTATAGAAAAATATAAGAGATAAATTCCGGTATATTATAATTATTCACACCAATCTTCAATTAATAAACCATCTACTTTTGAGAATTCTTTTACATTATGTGTAACTAAAATTCCTTTATTAGCTTTAACAATTGAAGCAATTATTAAATCGTTGGGTCCGATCAGTTCGCCTTTTTTTTCTAATTGACTTCTAATTATTCCATATTCTTTACATGCCTTTTCATCAAAGCGTTCAATTTCGAATCGCTCTATAAATGAATTATATATATTAATTGTTTTATCATAGTTTTTTGATTTCCTAGCACCATATTCAATTTCTGCAATTACAATATCTGGTATTGATATTAAAAAAGAAGGAACTTCATTAAAACGTGATAAAATGTTCGGATATAAACCCTTTAATAAATAAATAATAATATTTGTATCAATATAGTATTTCATAAACTAAGATCCTTTTTATCATATGGTAATTCTTCGGGTTCTTCATCAAAACCAAGATTCTTTCCTTTTCCAAAGAATGATGATAAATCAGCGTTATATACAAAACTATTGTCACTAACTTTGTAGCCGTCTAATTGTAAAGGAAATCTTTTCTTTATAACAGCTTGTTTCATAAAAAGATTTAATGCAGTACTTAAATTCATACCCATTGATTCAAAGATTTGACTTGCCTCTTCTTTTAATTGCTTATCTGTTCTAAAAGTTACAGTTGTATTCATGAGTTTCCCTCCTTGTATTTATATTGTAACACATCATTAATTTGTAAATACAATTTAATACAAGCTTTTATAAATATTTTTGCTTATCAATCTTATTAATATTCACTATTTTAAATCATCTATTTTTGTTTTGCTCAAAATGTGTAAAAAATGTATAAATTCATATAAAAAGCAAGAGTTTTCATTATCTTAACTCTTGCCTTATTTTTAATAAATATTCAAATCTGCCTTTAAATACTTAACTAAATCTTATAGTTCAGCCATGTATTTGATAGTTCTTACCATTTGAGATGTGTAAGAATTTTCATTATCATACCATGATACTACTTGAACTAAATATGTGCCATCACCCATATCAGAAACCATTGTTTGGTTAGCATCGAATAATGAACCATATTTCATACCAATGATATCAGATGATACTAACTTTTCAGTTGTATAACCAAATGATTCATTAGCTTGTGATTTCATAGCTTCGTTAATTGCATCAACTGTTACGTTGTTACCTTTAACTACTGCGTGAAGAATTGTAGTAGAACCAGTAACTGTAGGAACTCTTTGTGCAGCACCGATTAGTTTACCATTTAATTCAGGAATAACTAAACCGATAGCTTTTGCAGCACCTGTA
>CADBMV010000048.1 GCA_902795865.1 uncultured Erysipelotrichaceae bacterium
AAAAAAGCACTTAAGCTAATAACTTAAGTGCTTTTTTATGTATCTTGATTTCTGCTGTTTCTTTTACTCTAGCTTCTTCTCCATCTAAAGTAAGTGCTGTCTTATTCTTGAATCTTATTGTAATCTTATCAGTTCTAAAATTATGTATATATTTATCCTGATTAATCAAGGTACTTATTAAATCTGGTGCTTCAAAGAATGTAGGCACATAATCAACAATCAACACATTAAACATTCCATCATCTATACGTGCTGTTTTTTTATCTGCCAGCTGCATACCTGCAACTCTATTACCAGAATATATTAATCCAAATAATACATCACTTTTATAAGTCTTATTATTAACGGTGTATTCTATAGGAATCTTTTTGATATCAGATAGTTTATTAATTCCTTCAATAATATATGCGATATTGCCAAGAGTTTCTTTGGCATTTCTATCGGTAGTAAATGGTACATCACACATCGCACCAAATGCTGCAACATAATTAAAATATCTATCGTTGAATTGACCTACATCAAACTCCTTAACCTTTCTTTCACATATTCTTTCAGCAATCTTTCTAAAATCATAACCTAAATCAAAATTCGAACCAAAATCATTCATAGTGCCACTAGGAAAATAACCTATCAATGGTTTATTCTTTTTGCTCATCAAAGCGTTAGATACATCATTCATCGTACCATCGCCACCTGCAACACATACAATGTCGTATTTTATTCTGTTTCTTTTTAAATATTCATAGGCATCATTTCTTTTTTGAGTCACATATGTAGTTACATCATATCCATTCTTAGAAAAAACATCTATCGCATCCAATAGATTATTCTTGGAGTTTTTAACTCCAGATTTCATGTTTATGATCATCAATAACTTCATACTATTAATTTTACTAGATAAACTATCTTAATCAAATATCACTATTCTTTTTTAATATCTTTTATTCTTGTAAAATAAAGATATGTTAGAAGTAAGTGCTGGAGCTATCATCTATACCAAAATAAATGATAAAAATCACTATTTAGTTATTTTAGATAATCATAATAACTATGGCTTTGCTAAGGGTCATATTGAAAAAGATGAAACCGAGATTATGGCCGCCATAAGAGAAATAAAAGAAGAAGTTAATATAGATATTGAGTTAGATGATAATTTCAGATATGAACTTAATTATGTAATGCCAAATGGTGTTAATAAAAAATCAATCTATTACTTAGGATATTATGAAAATCAAAAACCTATAAGACAGGTTGAAGAAATTGAAAAGATATTATTACTTCCATATAAAGAAGCTTTAGATATTTTAACTTTTGATAATATGAAGGAAGTCTTAATCAAGGCAGAAAGGTATATTAATAATGAATAAAGAATTGATAAAAACTATTAAATTTACATTGTTCTCAATATCTGCAGGTATAATACAGCTAGGATCTTTTGCGATATTAAATGATGTTTTAAAGTTTAAGTGGTGGCCTAGCTATCTGATATCCTTAATATTATCAGTCCTTTGGAATTTCACTTTAAATAGAAACTTTACATTTAAATCTGCATCTAATGTGCCTATTGCTATGGCAAAAGTATTTGGATACAATTGTATCTTTACTCCATTATCAACATTACTAGGTAATTATTTAACTTCCTCACTACATTGGAATGATTATCTAGTAACTATAATAAATATGCTTATCAATCTGGTAACAGAATATTTATATCAGAAATATTATGTATTTAAAGATGTCTTAGATTCTGAAAATAAATAGAAAGAAGAGGTACAAATATGATCTATTCAACAGAAGCTTTTAAGTCAGATTCTTTCACTCCTGCACGTTTTGAAACAGATGGTGTTTTAAAACTGAATGGTAAAAGGATTCCTTATCACACTATAAGCGAAGATAACCTATTCTATGATAAGGATGGTAAACCTATAGCATCTATCTTTTCTTATTCGTATATAAGATCAGATGTTAAGGACAATAAAAATCGTCCTGTAATCTTTGCATATAATGGAGGACCTGGTTCTTCTTCGATGTGGGTTCATGCGGGTTTTTTAGGTGCCAGAAGAGTAACTTATGGAAAACCAGATCG
>CADBMV010000049.1 GCA_902795865.1 uncultured Erysipelotrichaceae bacterium
AAAACATAGACTTTACTGTAAACGAAAACGAAAAAATCGCTTTAGTAGGTCGCAATGGGAGTGGCAAAACCACTCTTTTAAAAGTGCTTACAGGTGAACAAGAATTATCTAGCGGTCAATTTATCAAAGCAAATAAAACTACTATTTCTTATCTTAAGCAAAATGCTTTAGCACTTTCCAAGCAAACTATTAGAGAAGTATTTAATGATGTTTTTAAAGAAATTTTAGATATCGAAAAACAAATGGATGAAATTTCTGAACAATTAAAAAGTAATCATGATGATAAATTAATTGAAAAGTATTCTCAACTACAAGATCAATATAAATATTTAGGTGGCTATTCATATCAAAGTGAAATGCTTTCAGTGCTTAGTGGCTTTGGTTTTAAGCAAGAAGATTTAGATAGACAAGTATCATCTTTTTCAGGTGGTGAAAAAACAAAGATTGCTTTTGCATCATTACTATTAGCTAAACCTGATCTTTTATTATTGGATGAGCCAACAAATCATCTAGATTTAAGTACAATTGAATGGCTAGAGAATTATTTAGCTAAATATAAAAAGGCCTTAGTTATTGTATCCCATGATAGAACTTTTTTAGATAAAAGTGTAAATGTAGTTTATGAATTAGAATATGGTTCTATTACTAGATACGCAGGAAACTACTCAAGTTTTGTTGAACAAAAAAGAAATAATCTCATCAAACAAGAAGCTGCTTATAAACGACAACAAAAAGATATTAAAAGACTAGAAGAATTAATAGAAAAATTTAGATATAAAAAGAATAAAGCAGCATTCGCTCAATCTAAGATTAAGTATTTAGAAAGAATGGATAGAATTCAAGATCCTAAAAAAGCTGATACTAAAACTTTTAAAGCAAAGTTTGTTTGTGGTACAAGAGGTGGCAAGAATGTTTTAAGTTTAGATCACTATAAAATTGGATATGATAAACCATTAGCTGAAATTACTTTAGATATTCATAAGGGAGATAGAATCTGTGTTATGGGTGATAATGGTACAGGTAAATCCACCTTATTAAAAACAATCATTGGTCAAATTAAGCCATTAGATGGATATATGATGTTTGGTCATCAAATCGAAATAGGTTATTTTGATCAAAATTTAGCTAACTTTCATTCAGGAAATACAGTACTAGAAGAATTATGGAATGATTGTCCTGATTTAGATATGTATAAAGTCAGATCAGTATTAGGTGCATTCTTATTTAGTGCTGACGAAGTATTTAAAGAAGTTAATGTTTTATCAGGTGGAGAAAAAGTTAGATTATCTCTTGCGAAATTAATGTTAAAGAAAGCTAATTTTTTAATATTAGATGAGCCTACAAATCATTTAGATATTCTATCTAAAGAAGCTTTGGAAAATGCTTTAAATGAATATGATGGAACTATTTTATTTGTATCACATGATAGATATTTTATTAAAAAGATAGCGACTTCATGTTTATTAATCGATAAGGATAAAGTTACTTATTATCCAGATGGTTATAAAGATTATATTGATGTAAAGGTTAAAGAAGAATTAAAGGAAGATAAAAAAGAAAAAGAGAATAAACCTTTAAAAGAAATTAAACAAAAACCTAAATATAATATTAAAAAAATAGAAGCTGAAATATCTTTAATGGAAGATATACTAGAAGACAAACGAGCTTTAAGATTTGAACCTGAGTATTATCAAGACATGAATAGAATGAAAGAATTAGACGAAGAGATAGATGATATTCATAATCAAATTCATGCTTTAGAAGAAAAGTGGGAACTCGCAATGCTCGAACAAGAAAACAAATAACTACTTGTCATATGACAAGTAGTTATTGTATTTCATTAGAAAAATTATATACTATCTTATAATATATAAGTGGAGGTATTTCTTATGCTTAATAAGTATTTAAGTTCTAGAGTTAATGATGCAAAGAAACTCGTTAAAGAATTAAGAAAGACATATGATTATGTATCAGTGCTTGGTTCTTTTGTGAATACTAAAATGATTGCAGTTTCTACGCATATTAATTCAATTGATGAAGTAGATAATGAATGTGGTTTTGTTGTTAAGGTATACAAGGATGGAAGATACTCTGAATATTCTTGTAACGACATTAAAGGATTAAAAGCAGCTGATATTAAAAAAGCTGTAAAACTTGATAAGGTTGTTTCTGCTGATTACAAAGTAAAGATGCTTCAAGAAGAAAAACATGTTGAAGATTTCTTAAGAGAAGATAATACAAAATTATCTGATGAAGATATTGTGAAACAGCTAAAACAAACAAAAGATAAATTAGAGAAAGCTGATTCAAGAGTTATTAATGTTGTTACAAGATATGTTAAAAGACAAGTATCTAAAGTGTTTGTTTCCGAAAAGAAGTGTTTAACACAAAAATATGATTGGATTAATGTAATAACCTTAACTGTTGTAAGGCAAGGGGAAGTAATTAAGAGTAATTATAATGCTGAAGGAGAAGCTTCAACTGAATTAGCTTTAAAGAATTTTAAAAAGAATGCACCTGGAGTATTAGATATTGCTATTAAGATGTTAGATGCTAAGGCTGTTAAACCTGGCAAATATACAATCATAACTGATCCATCTATTTCTGGTTTAATTGCTCATGAGGCATTTGGTCATGGCGTTGAAATGGATATGTTTGTTAAAAACAGAGCTAAAGCAATTGATTTTGTAGGTAAATATGTAGCATCGTCTTTAGTTGATATGTATGATGGTGCTTCTAGCTGTCTTAGTGCTGCTTCTTATTTCTTTGATGATGATGGCATTGAAGCTCATAATACACAAATTATTAAAAAGGGTATTCTACAAACAGGCATATCTGATAGTTTAAGTGCAATGCAACTAGGAAGTGAGCCAACAGGCAATGGCAGAAGACAAGACTATCAAAGAAAAGTTTATACAAGAATGACAAACACTTGGTTTGGTCCTGGTAAAGATAAACTTGAAGATATGATTAAATCTGTAAAGCATGGATACTATCTATGCCAAACAAACAATGGTATGGAAGATCCAAAGAACTGGCAAATTCAATGTACTGCTTCTTATGGTTTAGAAATTAAAAATGGTAAATTTACTGGAAAGATGATTGCACCTGTTGTCATTTCTGGATATGTTATTGATTTGCTAAATTCTATTTCTATGGTTTCGGATAAAGTTACAATACATGGTTCAGGAATGTGTGGTAAAGGACATAAAGAATGGGTTTATGTTTCAGATGGTGGACCATATCTAAAAGCGGAGGCTAAGTTAGGATAATGAAGAAAAATGAAATATTAGCTTGCTTAAAAGCAAACAAAAAAATAACTGATTATGAGTTAAGTATTGTGAATAAAGATTCTAGAGAACTATTCTATGTATTAGACCATTTAGAAATCAATAGAGCAGTAAAAGTCGAAACTGCTTCTATAAAAGTATATGTGTCTGATAAAAAGAGTACTGGTTCTTCTACTGTCGCGATAACTGCTGCTGATGATAAAAAATCTTTAACAGATAAATTAAAGAAAGCAGTTATCAAAGCAAAACAGGCAAAGAATAATTATTATCCTCTTCCTGATAAAACAAACAATATTAAAGATAATAAAAAAACAAAGAGAAATCTTAATGATATAGCTAGTAATGTTGCTAAGGCTGTTTTTAAAGCAGACAAATATAAGAATGGTTGGATTAATTCTACAGAAATATTTGTATCTGAATTTACTAATGAATTTATTAATTCAAAGGGAATCAATCATATTTCAAATAACTTCAAAATAGAAGTTGAATGTATTCCTACTTGGTCTAATAAAAAAGAAGAATTTGAATTATATAAATTCTATGAATCAGGAAAGATTGATTATAAACAAATCACAAGAGAAATTGATGAAATATTAACTTTAGCTAAAGATCGTTCTAATGCAAAAACTTTAAAAGATGTTAAATTACCTAAGAATCTAAAAGTTTTAGTTAAGAATGATATGTTAGAAACAATACTTGAAAATATGGTTTATGATTTAAACTATAGAAATGTATTTATGAAACAATCGCATTATAGTAAGAATGATGTATTATCTAATAATAAGTTTAACCTTACTATGAAAGGCGTGATTCCTGGTTGTTCATCATCTAGAAGATTTGATGGCCATGGTGTTGTATTAAAATCTAAAAAACTTATAGCTGATGGTATTGTTAAGAATAATTATGGTGATAGCCAATTTGGTTATTATTTAAAAGAAAAGAACATTACTGGTAATCTTCCAGTAGCAAAACTTGAAGCTAAAGGCTCATCATATAAAAAAGATAAACACCTTATTATTGAAACATTCTCTTCTCCTCAGCTTGAATCTGATTCTGGATATTGGGGTGGGGAAGTAAGACTTGCAAGATACTTTGATGGAAAGAAGTATATACCACTTACAGGATTCTCTATTGCAGGTTCTATTTATGAAGATTTAAAGAAAGTAGAGTTCTCTAATGAACAAACATTAACACCTAATTATTCTGGTCCTAAATATATGATTTTTAAGGGATTGGAAATTAGTTAGAATTAATATCGATTGAAAATCACCACGTATTTTGTTATATTATAGAAGAAGGCAAGGTTTGCGAACCTAAAACGGAAAAGAGGATGCGCTAACATCCTCTTTTCTTTAGCCTATCCGCAAAACCTATTCTAACTACTCCAGATCAGATAGAGATAATAAATTATCGCTACCACG
>CADBMV010000050.1 GCA_902795865.1 uncultured Erysipelotrichaceae bacterium
GAACGAATTAAAATCAATAGCAATCCATAATCCTAATGCAGCAAAAATGATTGATAATACTTTGTAGAACTTTAGATTAGATAGATAGAATTGTTTGAATAGATTCTTTTTTATAATCAGATACATTGATACATTAAAAATAATCATACAAATTACTCCAACAAAAATTGAAGCAATATTCAACCTTCTGACATCTACCATATGTATCTTTTCGTCATCAGTAAACACTTCTCTTAATTCGCCATGAATTACCATCTGTTTATTAAGTGTTTTTGGTGGATTAGAGAAGATAGAAGCATTTAGATATTCCAAAGTGAAATGTGTAAGCTCATCCAAGTCGTCATCAGATATACCGATATGTTCAGCAATACTCTTTCCATACAATTTAATTTTTGAATGTTCTGAACGATAAAAGCTTTCATTAAAACTCCAAAAATGTACTACAGCCATCAGTACAAATATCAGAAAACTTAATGAACACAACACATATAATGCTTTTTTATAACCTGTCTTTTGCATCGATAATCCATTTCTTCAGAGCTTTAGCTCGATGTGAATTCTCATCTTTATAATCAGCACCCAATTCTGCTTCTGTCTTATTGAATTCAGGAATCACAAATATCGGATCATAGCCAAATCCTTCACTTCCTGCCTTTTTATAGGCAATAGTACCTTCATTTATTCCTTCATAGTAGGATACATTATTATCCTTATCGATAAAACACATACAGTCTACAAATTGAGCGTTTCTGTTTTTGATGTCTTTCATCAAATTGATTATAAAATCACATTTCTCATCATAATCCATATCGGGTAAGAATCTTGCGGAATGAATACCTGGTAAACCATTCAAATAATCTATACAGATTCCTGAATCATCAGCAATTGTAGGCATATTAAAAAGATCATGATAGTATCTTGCCTTTATATAGGCGTTTTCTTTAAAGGATTTTCCATCCTCTTCAGGTTCTTCTACATGATTAAAATCTCTTGGACATACAAGATCTATATCGATATCATTTCTATTAAGAATATCCTTAATTTCTTCGATTTTATGCTTGTTGTTAGAAGCAATAAACAGTTTACTCATACTAAAAATTATAATATGGCAAACTGTTTTTTAACAATATTCTTAGATTGTGAATTTTTCTATTATAGTCTGTACTAAAGGATTTCTTACTACATCAGTATTATTAAATTCAATAAAACCGATATTCTTTACATTAGCAAGTTTTTCCTTAGCGATAACTAAACCACTCTTATTCTTGCTGATATTCAAATCAATCTGGGTAATATCACCATTTACAAGCATCTTGGAGTTAAAACCAAGTCTTGTCAGAAACATCAGCATCTGCTTATCAGTAGTATTCTGAGCTTCATCAAGGATAATAAATGCTTCATTTAATGTTCTACCTCTCATATAAGCCAAAGGCATAACTTCAATTATTCCCTTTTCAATAAGTTTATCTTTCTGTTCACTGCCTAATATTGCATCTAAGGCATCATATATAGGCATCAGATATGGATCAATCTTTTCCTTTAAATCGCCAGGTAAAAAGCCTAAAGACTCCCCTGCTTCAACAGCTGGTCTTGTGATTACAATCTTATTAACCTTTTCTTTCTTAAGATAATCTACGGCCAATAAAACAGCCAAGAACGTCTTACCTGTACCGGCAGGTCCAACACAGAAAACCAAATCATTACTTTTTACTGCTTTCACAAATTCGGACTGATTTCTGGTCTTGCATTTAAATGGTTTACCTGAATTAGAATAAGCGATTATCCTATCATCGAAGTCATCATCTTTTAATTCATTTATATACATAAAAGACTGTTTAATCAGATCTATATCAATTAGTTCTTTACTTGCTCTGGATACTATATAATCCATATGCTTAGAAAACTTTAAAAAGATCTTTTCATCATCCGTAAGCAACTTAAAACAATTGTCTCTATAGACAATTCCACATCCATATAAGTCCTCTAAAAGATTAATATTAGTATCATTGACACCAATGATATTTTTTATCGTATCGTGATCTAAATCGTTAAATCTATATTCCATACTTCTATATTAATTTAATCACATTAAACATGATTTATCCAATCTGTTGCACCTAAATATTCACACGCCTTATAACCAAACAAATTACCCTGTCTGATACATTCTTCTATAGGTTTATTTTCATATAAACCCAATACAAAACCAGCTACAAAGCTATCTCCTGCACCAGTAGAATCTACTACAGTATTTAATGTATCTGTTTCATAGTATTTGTTATTGAAATAAGTACCTTTTGAACCACATTTAATTATCACATTGATACTATTTTCCTTGAAAATTGTATATATTTCTTCGATATTATCTGTTTTACATAATGCTTTAGCCTCAGACTCATTACAGAAGAAATAATCAGCATACTTCAGACATGTCATATCATAAACAGATTCATTATTCTTAGGTGTTGAACAATCAACACATAATACAATGTTTCTATCCTTGATCTCTTTAAACAGTTTATTCAACACATTATTATCCAATTCAGGTGATATAAACAATGAAGCAAATGATACTATTTCACAATCATCATCAATATGTATATCTTCATATTTCAGTTTTCTGACACTACCATTCTTATTGCCTACAAAGGTTCTTTCACCATTTTCTTCAACAAATACTAAAGAGATATATGTTTCTATATCATTATTGATGATATTTGAATTATAAGAGACATTTTTAGCCTTAAGATACTCTAAAACTTGCTTTCCTGCATCATCATGCCTAAAACACTAATTAGCCTTGTATCGGCCCTAAAATGGCTTAATACGACTGCTTCATTTAAGGCATCACCACCATAAGACATCTTAATCTGGTCAACTTTATGTTTATTAGAAAAGAAATCATTCTTATCAATATTTGATATAGGAATATCTATACATGAAGCACCAATCACATTAATCTTACTCATAATTTAATTATATTAAAGTATCTAAAAATCTGCATTTAAGTGCAGATTTTTAAGTTAATAATTAATCTCCTGTCTTAGGTGGATTGTAAGGAGC
>CADBMV010000051.1 GCA_902795865.1 uncultured Erysipelotrichaceae bacterium
TATGAAGAAATTAGCTGATGCTATGAATATGGATTTGAAGATAGAATTCATTAAAAAGAATAAAAAGTAATTTGGTTAATAATTTTTTTGAAATAAAACAAGCATCGTTGAAATAAACCCCATGAAAAATATTATTAAAAGTAACAATTAATAATACTTGCGTAAACAAGCAATAAGCTACGAAGAAATATAATGGAATATTAAGAACACAAGGATATGACAATGTGCAAAATACTAATCTCTATTAAACCAGAATATGTTAAAAAAATATTTGATGGAAGTAAAAAATTTGAATATAGAACTAGACTTGCCAAAGACAATGTAGACAAAATAATTATTTATTGCACGGCTCCAATAAAAAAAGTTGTTGGAGAAGTAGATGTAATTAGGACTATATCAGATAAACCTGAGAAGATATGGAATAAAACTAAAAAATTCTCAGGTATATTAAAAGAGGACTTTGATACATACTTCGCTAAAAGCAAGATAGCAAACGCATATGTTTTAGGTGATGTTAAGAAGTATAGGAAACAAAAGACTTTAGAAGACTTTGGTTTAAAAGCTGCACCACAATCGTTTTATTACTTATAGAGAATAAAGAAAAACCCTAATTAATTCAGTGTTTCTTGTTTTGAAATGACGAATGTAATAAGGTCAGATCAAAACATCAATGGTCAATACGATATATTTTGTAGCAACTTGCTACGGTTTAATAATATAATAATTCACTTCATTAAGGTGTCGTTTTTTTCGTACAGGCAATGGATTAAAGTAATAGTGTAGTTTCCCAGTATAAGCTCTCAGTGAAATGGAGGTAAAGTATGAAAAGATTAAAAAATATTAACTGGGAATTAAAGAAAGTAGTAGTTACAAATGTAAGTAATAGTAAGGAGGAAAGATAAATGAATAGTATTATTGTTTCACCAGAATATGAAAAGATTAAACAAGAAGTAGATATCTTAAAAACAGAATTATCAGTAATGATCCTTAAACTTGATGAACTTAGGTTTGTAATATGCAAAGACATTGAGATGAATTATATGTTGGAACTTGGAGATCTTGAATTTAAAGTTTTCAAAGCAGAGTGCGCATATCTAAGATGCAAAAGAAAATTGGAAATGATTCAAGCTAAATTAAATAGACAAGAAACCATAGATTTAGATTCTATCGACAAGCAATTAGATAAAGAATTTAAAAAATATATGGAAGAAATCAATAAAAAACTTGAAGAATTAAATGAGGCAATTTACAGAAATGGTTGTCGTTATCTTTGCGATGAAGAGTCTTTAGAATTGAAGAAATTATATAGATATATTGTAAAAAGAATTCATCCAGATATGAATCCTAATTTATCTGAAGAATTTAAGAAGCTATTTTTCAATGCTGTTACAGCATATAAACATGGCGACTTAAAAACTATTAGATTAATTTATAGATTAATTGAGAATGAAGAATTTGATTCTGAACTTACATATTATGATTACGAAGATATTAAAGATAATCTAGAAAAGAGTATTGAAGATATTGATATTGAAATCGAAAATGTAAAGTCAGAATTTCCATACACAGTTAAAGATCTTCTTAAGAATAAGAAAGAAATAATAAAAAGAAGAGAGGCTTTTAAAGAACAATTAAGTAAATATGAAGATTCTAAACAAGTTATTAATGAAAGAATTAATAATCTTATTAACCAATACAATGAGAAGGAGGCTAGAAAATGGGCAAGTTAGTTAAAGTTGAAAGTAATCCTATCATTGAATTAAAACATTCAGAGCATAATGATTTAGATATTTCAAAACCATTTCAAAAAGATACATTATTATTCACTACATTCATATCAAAAGAACCTAATAAGATGGATGAATTTGATGAGCTTGTATATGAATTAGCAATAGATGAACAATTGCAATTATTTAGAGAACCAAATAATAGAAATCCTGAAGCTGTAGTAATTAAAACTAGTGATGGTACAAAGTTAGGTTATATTCCTTCGCTAGATGCATCAATCCCAGCAAGATTGATGGATGCAGGCAAATGTTTATATGCAAAAGTTAAAAACATTAGAAAACCGTATACCAATTATTTAGACAAGTCTGATCATAATGGTTATCATGCACGCGTTGATGTCGAAATTTATATCAAAGACTAAAAGGAGGAGAAAGTATAATGGATAATATTAAAGAAAAGCTGCAATCAATTGGAGATTTGGAAGATTTATTTCACTTTGGCCAAGAAGCATCATTCCTAGATAAAGACGATCCAAATATTTTATTGGGAATTGAATGTTTTAAAGAATGTATTAAGCATGACTACGAACCTTTTATTTCAAGATACTTTTTAGCAATTATATATAGTTCGATAGGTGAGTATGAAAAAGAATATGAATTATATGATGAATTAATAAATAGAGAAGATCTTCATGATTACAATGATTTTGAACCAATTCTATGTAATGTCCTTGGAAAGATGAATTGCGAAGGAAAAGGAACAGATTTTAATCCTGAAAAAGGATATGGTTACCTAATTAGAGGAACCGAAGTTTCTAAGATGATTGATAACATCATTGGAATTGGAGACTGTTATCTAAATGGCTGGCATGTAGAGAAGGATTATTCAAAAGCACTAGAGAAATATCAAGAAGCACTAAAAGTTTCTTATGAGTATCCAAGAGTAATAACAAATGATGAATCTTCTAGAGCGTTTGCGCTGTGTAGAATAGGCAAATGTTTCTTGTATGGATATGGTATTGAAAAAGATCTATATAAAGCTTTTGAATATCTTGACAATGCACATAACATGGGATGTTATTTAACTGCTGATTCAATAGAAGATTACGAATTAGCCAAGAAACAAATGCAAAACGAATAAATAATATGAATAATATCGAGTTATTACAGGAATTAATCAAGAAATCAGATAATATTGTATTCTTTGAAACACCCACACATTACGATGACAAGGCAGAGTTTGTTATTAATGACAAATTAGGAAACGTTATATCAAAACTTAAACAATGAAATTAATATTAACAGAATAGAAAGGATTGCAAAATGAGCAAATTACTAATACCAAATGAATATCAATTAATTAATGAAGTGTTTCCGGAAATGGGTTTTCCTACTAAAGATGGGGAAACGTATGGAATTAGAACAGAAGAATTCGATGCGATAATCTTAAAATGTATAGTTCCTGAACAAGTCGCAATGAATTTTGATAACCCACAAGTAATAATTGATAATTGGCATAACGATATGCCTGATAATTATGGGATTATTGAAGTTAATAATGGATTAACTAAGAATGGTAATAAATATGTTTACTTTATAATGAAGCATAGCTTAGGAACAGAAGATAATCCTGTTTTTGGAAATGGATATCTTATGAATATAAATATTAAGCTTGGTAATGATATTTATTTCATTAATTCCTCTTTTACTGAAAGAGGAATAACCGGAGCAAGAGATAACACTATATATATGATGTTTTTGCAAAAATATCCTGACTTAGAGGATCCGTATGATGGTTGGGCTTCAGACCCATATGATTCCACATATAAAGAAGGTTTTTTGATGAATCTTTCAGAAGACGAGATTTATGATGATTTATTTCCTAACCATCCTTTATCAAAAGCAAGAGAATTTGTAGAATTTATTCTTGATAATAATTAATAAACAATTTAAAAACATAATGAGTAGAAATGAGGTAAAACTCATTTTTTTTAATGTAAAAGTTAGGAATTTTGTGCTTTCTGGTTAATAAAGAAGTGAAGGAGGAAAGCTATGATATAATAAGTAAATATATATATGTATTTACAACTATATATTTACGATATATAATAATAGTATATATGATTAATGGATTATATATGGGATACTGTCAAAGATTCAGCGAATCTAAAGAAACACGGAATAAGTTTTACTCAAGCTGCAATAGCTTTAGAAGATGAGAATAGACTAGAAGAGTATGATTTAATTCATTCAACATTGTTTGAAGATAGA
>CADBMV010000052.1 GCA_902795865.1 uncultured Erysipelotrichaceae bacterium
AACTTAAATAAATACAATAACGCAGAGTTTTAATAATGGATTAAGCTATCTATCAAATTACTTGACAGATTCATAGCTGGTCTCCCTAATTAAAGTTTACTAGCTCATCTTTAGGAGCTTCTGCTTTTTCAAAATTCTTTACATTAATTGCACAAACTTTCATTCCTTCTTCATTTTCTATACAGCGAGCTTGCCCAGAAATTTTATAATAAGAATTCTTATCTATATCTTTAGCGTGCATACCAATGCATGGTAAGGCTATATCAGTAATGTCATTTGCACAACAGACCATGGCTTTTCTTCCCATGATTAACACATTGTCATATTCTCTTATTTCACCTGCATATTTAGCTTTAATCGTAATATTTTTATGATCATACTTTTCTGGATTATCAATCGCATCCATAAACCACAATCCATAATCGATATCACTAATATCTAAATCTTTACTCAAATCAAATAGTTCATCTTCAATCTTATTTGTCACATTACCATCTTTATCTTCAAAGATTAATTCAATATATTGATTAATGGACTTTAAGTTATTTCTTAAATATCTTTTATCTACACCATCAGCTCTATTTAAAATAACTACTTCGGCATTAATCACATGATTATACATAAATTGACGCATATTAGTTAAATATAAAGAAAACTTAGATGCATCTATTGTTGTGAGAGTTTGTGCTAATTCCCAGTTTTCTATAAAGCCATTATTGTATAACACATTATCATCTTCCATACCATTTAACTCTATGAAGATTCTTTCAAAGTTGTAATCTTTTTCAATTTGTTTTTGTTTATCAATAGTTAAATCATTTATAGAATCTAGATAAATAACCTCAGAATTTGTGATTCTTAAAAACTTTTCATCATATTCAATATCACCTTGTTCAAAACAAATGATTAAAGATGCTTCCCCTTCATTGAATCTAGGATTATATAGTGTTTCTTTGATTGCTCGAGTTTTACCTGAATCAAGAAAACCTGAAAATACATAAATTGGTTTATTCATTAAATAATTCCTCGAAATACTTTTCATCTATTTCAGTACCAATAATAGATACTAATGATTCATTTCTTTTTTCACCTTCAAATATAGAATACTCATTTAATACATAGTTTATATACCACATAGTATTTTCACCAAATACATAACCTTTTATTCTAATGATATCTTCAGGAATATCACTTAGAATCTTTTCTAATTCTTCTTTAGAAAACTTTCTTTCAGGTCTTAAAATTTGATTTTTAAATGTTTCATCATCATGATGGTGATGGTGATGATGATCATGGTCATGGTGATCATGATCGTGATGGTGATGTTCATGATCATGATCGCAATCACAATCTTCTCCTTCACAACATTCTCCATGGTGATGATGGTGATGATGATGTTCGAACTTAGGAAGAATATCACCACCTGAAACAATAATATTTAATAATTCTTCAATTGAATATTCGCTTATTGGTTTATCAATTATAGATACATCGTTGTTTAATTCATTCACGATATCTTTAGCTGTTTGAATAGTTTGATCATCTGCAACATCTAAATGTGATAATACAATAGCATTTGCAGATTTAACTTGATCATCAAAATATTCTTTGAAATTAAGATGATACTTTTTACAAGTCTTAACATCAACTATACAAATATGAGATACAATTCTAAAATCATCATCTTCTTTGACAATATCGATTATTTCTGATAGTTTACCAACTCCTGATGGCTCAATTATTAAATCAGAAACACCCATATCTTCTATTTCTTCCAAAGCATCTTCAAAATCACCTTGTAGAGTACAACAAATACATCCATTATTTATTTCTTTAATATTTAATGAACTATCAAAAAAAGCTCCATCAACTCCCACTTCACCAAATTCATTCTCTAAAAGCATAACTTTTTCAAATTGTTTTTCACTTAATAATTTTTGAATAAAAGTTGTCTTACCAGAACCTAAAAAACCAGAAACAATATAAACATTAATCATCTTATAAACCCTTCTTTCTATTAAAGACTATTTCCTTATATCCAGTGTTTTCATCAAATAATCTATCTGATTCATATTCTTCAAGAACACCTAACACTAACTCACAGGTTGTATTAATTAAACAACCTTTTTCTAAATGTCCACCTATTACACTACCTTTTTCATCACTTAAAGAAATATGAAGGTGTGCCTTAGCTTTAGATATAGTTCCTGTTAAGGATACTATTTCTAGTTCTTGTTTTCTACTTAAATAATCACTCGCATCAGCAAGCCTAATATAAGCTTCATAAACAGAACCTACTCCACTTAGAACAACCGCTGTATTGATACTATTATCAAGACAGATTTTTTCAATAGTGGCTCTTAAATCTTGCCCTTTAGTTAGTCTTATGGCCAATTCTTTCACAAAACTATTTTACCATTTATAATGAATCTATGATAAGTCAAATACACTCTGATCTAATATCGATGCAAGACAAGAAATATCGTGATTTTAATATCTCCATATTAGGAGAAACATCATATGATGTCATTGGCATACGCATACCTCAATTGAGAGCTTATGCGAAAGAATTATTAAAAAAGGATAATGTTGTTTTTAAAGATAAGTATTATGAAGAGGTATTAGTTCATGGTTTTTATATTGCTGGAAAAAGATGTGATTTTAAAACTAAAATAAAAATGATTGAAGAATATTTACCTTTAATAGATTCATGGGGACTATGTGATAGTTTTGTATCTTCTTTAAAGGATATTAAAAAGAATAAAGAATACTATTATAAATACGTATTGAAATATTTAAAATCGAATAAAGAGTTTTATCAGCGATATGGTTTAGTAGTTTTATTGAACTACTATATTAATGATAATTATCTTAATGATTTATATAAAATAATTAAAACACAAAAATATAAAGCTTATTATTCAAAAATGGCTGGTGCTTGGTTATTATCATATTTATTTATGTTTTATTTTGATGAAACTGTAAAGTTTGTGATTAATAATAATATAGATGAATTCGTATATAAAAAAGGAATCCAAAAAGCTAAGGATTCCTATAGACTAAGCAAGAAACAAAAAGATATCTTACGCACACTTAATTGATTTTATAGTCTTAGGCTTTTCTAATGTATCAGCCTTCTTTTTTATTTTTGTTGAAAAGATAATTCCTGCATATGGAGCTAAATCAATAGTAATTGAATTAGGTAAACCATGTGATTTTATTTTTCTAGATTTTATTGGTTTGAAATTACACATATTACATCCTGAATAAATATCTTTTTCAGAATTGATTAATTCAGCATAAGTTCCTTCAATTGGAACACCAATTTTATAATTTGTATAAGAGATTGGTTTCATATTTAAAACTACTACAAAACAATGATCTTCATCATATCTTGTATAAACATATACTGATTGTTTATAGTTATCAGCATCTATCCATTTAAATGATAATGGATCATAATCATAACAACTAAATGCTTTATAAGCTAAATATATTTGACATAAATCTCTAAAAAATCTATTGAATGAATCATGCATTGGATATTTTAATAAATCCCAATCTAAGCCTCTAGTCTCATCGAATTCTCTAAACATTCCTATATCGTTGCCTAAAAAGTTTAGTTTTTTTCCAGGATGGGTAAACATGTATAAATATAAATTACGACATTGAGCAAACTTTTCTTCATATGTTCCCCACATTTTATCGACAATAGTTTTCTTTGAATGAACAACTTCATCATGTGATAAAGGTAAAATAAACTTTTCATAATAGAAATAAGCCATAGAGAAAGTTAATTGATTGTGATGATATTGTCTAAATTCTGGATCCATTGAATAATAATCTAATGTATCATTCATCCAACCTAAATCCCATTTATAATCAAAACCTAATCCATCATATTCAGTAGGAACGGTAACTTTTTCATAATCTGTAGAATCTTCTGCAATTAAGATCACATCAGGATGTTCCTTCTTGATGGAATAATTAAATCTTTTTACAAAAGAAATACCTGAAGCATTTTCCCCTATTTTTTTATTACCGTCAAAGAAAATAATATTTGATACTGCATCCATTCTTAAGCCATCAAAATGATATTCATTTAAGAAAATATTCGCACTAGACATCAAATAAGATATTACCGGACCTGAACCTAGATCAAATTGATATGAACCCCATTGTGATTTAGCACGTTTTTTATCCTTATATTCATAGCAAGCTTCACCATCAAAGTTTTCTAGACCATAACTATCGGTTGCGAAATGTACATAGGCAACATCTAATAGTACACCAATATCATTTAAGTGACACTCATTAATAAAATCCATTAAATCCCAAGGTGTACCATATCTACTTGTAGCTGAAAGAAAACCAGTTGCTTGATATCCCCAAGAACCATCAAAAGGATATTCCACTATAGGCATCATTTCTATGTAGTTATAACCCATCTGCTTTACATATGGAATTAATTCTTCTTTTAGCTGCCTATATGTAGTAAGTTCACTCTCATGTTTAAAACCATTCACATGCACTTCATAAATATTCATTGGTTTTTGATAAGAGAATTTACGATTCTCCATATATTTATCATCAGTAAATTTATATTGCGACAAATCATACATTACTGATGCATTAGCAGGTCTTCTTTCACTATAAAATGCATATGGATCAGATTTCTCAACAATATTTCCATTTTGACATGTGATTCGATAACGATATGAATAAATACATTCACAATTATCTATTATTAAATGCCAAATACCTCGATTGTCTATTTTATTTAAATCATAAAAAACTTTAAAATCATCTTTAGACATAAACACTTCAACTCTTTTTGCGTGTGGAGCCCACAAATAAAACTCGACACCATTTCCGTGTTTATGACAACCCATGTATTTGTATGCTTGAGTATCTAGACCAGAAAAGAAATAATCTAGATTCATTTATTTAAAACCTTTCTGTATAAATCCTCATATTCCCTTGCGGATTTATCAAATGAAACATCATACTTCATTGCGTTTTTAATTAGCATTTTCCATCTTTCTGGATAATCATAGTATTGTTCATATGCATAATTAAATACTTTTAATAAATCATTTGATGAGTACTCACTAAACGAGAATCCTGTACCAGACATTGTATATTCATTTAATGGCTCAACTGTATCTTTTAAGCCACCTGTTTCTCTTACAAGTGGTAAAGTACCATAGCGCATAGATATCAATTGTGAAATACCACATGGTTCAAATAATGATGGCATCAATAATAAATCTAATCCCGCATACATACTGTGTGCTAAAGCTTCATTATATCCACAATAATATACAAAACGACCTTTATTTTCTTGCTCTAACATTTTAAATGAATATTCATGTTTAGATTCACCAGTTCCAAGTACCGCAACTTGAACATTATGTCTTAAAATATCTTGAATAGCTCCTAAGAAAATATCAGCACCTTTTTGGAATGTTAATCTTGAAACCATACCAATTAATAAAGTATCTGGTTCATCATTTAGACCTAATTGATATTGTAAAGAGCGTTTATTTTCTCTTTTACCAGTAATATAATTTTTCAAATTATATTTGTGATGTATACTTTCATCTGTAGCAGGATTAAACGATTCAGTATCAATACCATTTACAATTCCATATAAATCATCATGGCGATATCTTAAAATAATATCTAAATTATTACCAAATTCAGGCGTTTGTATTTCGTTTGCATAAGTTTTTGAAACAGTTGTAATATAATCTGCAAAAACAATACCTATCTTCATGAAATTACAATAATCATTAAAACGTAAATCACCATTCTCATAATAGTAATAATCAAAAGCTAAATAATCAAAAAGCACTTGTTTATCATATTCGCCTTGATATGCTAGATTATGAATTGTAAGAATATGCTTAATATTTCTTATTGATTCTATAGCGTTGTATCTAATTTTACATAATGCAGGTAAAACTGCGCTATGATAATCATGTTCATGACAGATATCTGGATAATAATCTAACTTAATCATCATTTCTAATACAGCAACATTAAAAAATGAAAATCTTGCAGCATCATCACCATAACCATAAACACCATCACGATTAAAGAAATTATCATTTTCAATAAATAAGTATTCAATACCTTCATTTATATATGAGTAGATATTTGCTTCTTCATTAATAAAACCACTATGAACATAGATATGCTCAAGATATTTCATGCCTTCGTAATACCTCTCTTTAATTGTTTTAAACATTGGCATTACTACTCTTACTTCAAATTCTTCTTTATTTAAAGCTTTTGGTAAGGCATAAACCACATCTGCAAGACCTCCTGTTTTTACAAAAGGAAGTGATTCAAAAGAAACAAATAGTACTTTTTTCATTAGATACGGTCTCCTCGCTTGATATATATAGGATCTTCTTTAGTTCCTTTAAGATCTTTAATATGTGTAACAATGGATAGTCTATCAACAACAGCACAATCAAGTTTGACATTCTTGTCAATGAAAGTATCTGGTAAGATAACTGAATCTTTAACAATAGCTCCAGGCTTAACAATAACGTTTCTGCCAATAACTGAATTAATAACAGTTCCTTCAATCTGACATCCATTTGCGACAATAGACCCAGATACTTTTGCACCTTTTTTATAAAGTGTTGGACATGAGTCATTTGTCATTGTATAGATAGGCCAATCTTCATTAATTAACTTTAATAATTCTTTTTCCTTTTTTATATGCATATTAGCTTCATAGTATGCTCTTAAAGTAGAAATACAAGCACAATATCCACGATGCTGATAAGCACCAACTTTAAGAATTTTTACATTATCACTAATAATATCTGATAAAGAATATAAACTAGATGTAGTACTTGCCTCTTCAACAAGCTGTTTAAATGTTAAAGTAGACATTACATATGTCTCTAAAGAAACATAGCTATTTTTATATTTTCCACGATTCTTATGAATATCTGTAACACGTTTATTATCATCAAGAGATAATAAATCTCCCATCAAATAATCAGTATCACTGTTATTAACATTTTGATAAAGAATAGTAATATCATTCTTAGATTTTGTATGATATGCTAATAATTCTGAAAAATCTTGTTTAAAAATGAAGTGTGATGGAGCAATTACTACATATGCAGAGTTTTCAACATCTACAAACTCCATGTATGTTTTAAAAGCTTGAATATCAACATTAAATAAATCGTTATTAGAATAATAATCTTCACCAAAAAGCATATGAATTCTTCCTGATTTAGAGTTAATATTGTAGCTTGTACGATTTATATGTTCAACAATAGAACGAGGTCTATTTTTAATATAAACCTTAATTGAATCTATACCAGAATTAGTAAAATTAGAAAGCATAAAATCTACTACACGATATCTACCTAAAATAGATGTAGCAGATATAGGACGAAAATCTTCAAGTCCTCTAACATTAACATATGAAGGTTCAAAATTTAGCAATCCTAATATTTTACTCATGAGATTCACCTACCTTTGATAAATATGCTTTAGATACTAGCAGTATTTCTTTTGATGTCTTTTTACCTAATCTTATTCCATCAGGAATCTTGACATCATCAGCAACTAAACATCTTGTTAGTTTGGCACCCTTTCCTATTTCAACATTATTCATAATTACAGAATCAGTAACCTTTGCATCCTCACCAACTTCAACGCCTGAGAAAATTACAGAATGACTAACACTACCATTAACTACTACACCTTGAGTTATAAATGCATTATCAATCTTAGCTTTAGAACCTATAACTTGAGGCGTTTCTGAAGTATCATCAGTATAGATTTTCCAATCTGTATCAAATAAATCTAAACCACTATTATTCTTTAGTAGATCCATATTTGCTTCCCATAAAGAATCAATCGTACCAACATCCTTCCAATATCCTTTAAAGCGATAAGCTTGTAGTTTTAATTTATTTTCAAGATATGTAGGAATTATATTTTTACCAAAGTCGTGATCTGATTTATCATTTTTTGCATCATCTCTCAAATGTTTTCTTAATGTCTTATATGTAAAAATATAAACACCCATTGAAGCTAAATTAGATTTAGGTTCTTTAGGTTTTTCTTCAAATTCAATTATGCGATCATTTTTATCG
>CADBMV010000053.1 GCA_902795865.1 uncultured Erysipelotrichaceae bacterium
TATCATTAGGTATTGAAACATTAGGTGGTGTTATGACTGTATTAATTCCTCGTAACACAACAATTCCTACTCAAAAATCACAAATCTTCTCAACTGCTGCAGATAATCAACCAGCTGTAGATATTCATGTATTACAAGGTGAAAGACCTATGGCAGCTGACAATAAAACATTAGGCAACTTCCAACTAACTGGTATTGCTCCAGCAAGAAGAGGTATTCCTCAAATTGAAGTTACATTCGATATTGACGTAAATGGTATTGTGCATGTATCTGCATTAGATAAAGGTACTAATAAGAAACAAGAAATTACTATTACTAACTCTTCTGGTTTATCAGATGCTGAAATTGAAAAGATGGTAAGAGAAGCTGAAGAAAATAAAGAAGCTGATGATAAGAGAAAAGAAGAAATCGAATTAAGAAATAAAGCTGAAAGTTTCATTGCGCAAATTGATCAACAATTAGAAACTGAGAATGCTAATGTAACAGAAGAACAAAAGACACAAGTTAAGGCTTTAAGAGATGAACTTCAAGCAGCTATTGATAGTAATGATTATGATAAATTAAGAAGTAAATTAGATGAACTTGAAAAAGCTGCTCAAGCTATGTCAGAAATGATGTATCAGCAACAAGCTGCAAATCAAACAAGTGAACAAACTAATACAACAAATAACAATGATGATAATGTTGTAGATGCTGATTTCAAAACAAAAGAATAATGAGTTTTAATAGAAGGGAGGTACTATGGCTAACAAGCGTGATTATTATGAAGTACTAGGTTTATCTAAGGGTGCTAGTGATGATGATATTAAAAAGGCTTATCGTAAGTTAGCCAAAAAATATCACCCCGATGTAAACAAGGCTGCCGATGCTGAAGAGAAATTTAAAGAAATAAATGAAGCCTATGAAGTATTATCGGATTCTTCAAAGAAAGCTGCTTATGATCAATTTGGTCATGCAGGTATGGATGGTTTCCAAGGTGGATTTGGTTCTGGTGGTTTCTCTGGTATGGGCATGGATGATTTATCAGATATCTTTTCAACCTTTATGGGAGGTATGGGTGGTTTTTCAGGATTTGATTTTGGAAGATCATCATCTTCAAGAAGAACTGCTCCTATGAAAGGTGATAATCGCTATATGAGCATGGATATTGATTTTCTAGATGCAGTTCATGGAGTAGAAAAACTTGTAAATATTACCGTCGATAAAATGTGTAGTCATTGTGATGGAACTGGTGCTGCATCAAAATCAGATATAGAAACATGTCCAACATGTAGAGGTAGTGGCAGAGTTACGAGACAATCAAGAACTCCATTTGGTGTAATTCAACAACAAACAATTTGTCCTGATTGTAGAGGAAATGGTAAACACATTAAAAAAATATGTCCTCATTGTAATGGCCAAGGATATAACACCACTAAAGAACAAGTTGAGGTATCTATTCCTGCTGGTATTAACACAGGTCAACAAGTTCGTCTTCAAGGATATGGTGAAAGAGGTGAAAATGGTGGCCCTAATGGTGACTTATATATTGAAATCAGAGTTAGACCACACAAACACTTCACTAGAGATGGAAACAATATTCATATAAGTGTTCCAATCTCGGCAATTGATGCAACTTTAGGAACAACAGTTGATGTTCCTACTGCATATGGCGATGTTGAACTAAATGTTCCTGCAGGTACTCAACCAGGACAGCAACTAAGACTTAAAGGTTATGGTATCAAAGATCTAAGAACAAATAATCTTGGTGATCAATATGTTGATATACAGATTGAAATTCCAAAGAAGTTAACTAAGGAAGAAAAAGAGTTATATGAAAAATTAGCTCATCGTAAAAAAGAATCTGTATTTGATAAATTTAAAAAGAGTTTTAAGTAGGCTAATGCCTACTTAAAATAAACATTATTATTAGCACTTATGAATAAAAAGTGCTAAAGGAGGTGACTTATGAATCCGGAAATAATGACTCAAAAACTTCAAGAAATACTGATGAAAGCTTTAAGTATTTGTAAAGAGAATAATAATTCGGAATTATCTAGTGAACATATGATGTCAGCCTTTTTGAATAATGATGACATTATAGAATTATTGAATAGTTTTAAAACTGATGTATCTAAATTAAGAAATGTTAATGAAACATATTTAAATAAATTAGTTAAAACTGATTCAATTGAAAATCCTACTGTTAATAGATACTTAGCTAATTCATATAATGAAGCACTTAATAAATCTAAACAAAGAAAAGATAAATATATATCTATGTTTGATATGTTTATTGCAACTTTGTTTAATAATTCTTCAGTGTGTGAGGAATTAAGAAAATACTGTGGTTTTTCAAGAAACGATATTGAAGATCGATATTCTTTAGAAAGGGGTGGAACCATGATTAATAACCAAGAAGATGAAAACAATCTAAATCCTTTAAAAAAGTATGGAAGAAATTTAGTGGATGATGTTCGTAATGGAAAGATAGATCCAGTAATAGGAAGAGATGATGAAATAAGAAGAGTTATTGAAATCCTTTCACGTAAAACTAAAAACAATCCAGTACTTATAGGTGAACCAGGTGTTGGTAAGACTGCAATTGTAGAAGGACTCGCATGGCGTATCTTTAATAATGATGTTCCATTAGGTTTAAAAGATAAAGATTTAATAGAACTAGATATGGGTTCTTTAATTGCAGGTGCTAAATACCGTGGTGAATTTGAAGAAAGATTAAAAGCTGTACTAAAAGAAATAGAAAATGCTGATGGAAAGATTATTCTATTTATTGATGAGATACATAATCTTGTAGGAGCAGGTAAAACCGAAGGCGCAATGGATGCTGCCAATCTTTTAAAACCTATGCTTGCTAGAGGAGAACTAAGATGTATTGGTGCAACTACATTTGATGAGTATCGTCAATATATTGAAAAAGATGCTGCTTTAGAAAGAAGATTTCAAAAAGTTTCTGTTGAAGAACCTAGTGTAGAAGATACAATTTCTATCTTAAGAGGTTTAAAAGATCGTTTTGAAGCGCATCATGGTGTTCAAATTAAAGATGATGCAATTATTGCTGCTGCAACTTTATCTAACAGATATATTTCAGATAGATTTTTACCAGATAAGGCTATTGATTTAATCGATGAAGCTTGTGCTTCAACTAGAGTTGAGATGGATTCTAAACCAGTTGAGTTAGATGAATTAACAAGAAAAATTGATACTTTAGAAATTGAAAAAATATCTTTAAAGAAAGAAGTTGAAGATGAAAAAGCAAATAAACGTCTTCAAGAATTAGACAAAGATTTGCAAGAACTAAAGGATAAGAAAAAGATTTTAGATGCTAGATGGTTGAAAGAAAAAGATGATTTAGGCAAAGTTAAACAAATTAAAGAGCAACTAGAAAAAGCAAAACTTGAAATGTATGATGCTCAAAATAATGCTGACTATGAAAAAGCATCTAAATTACAATACGAAACAATTCCTTCTTTAGAGAAAACATTAAATGAATTATCAAATAATCAAGATGAATCAAAAATGCTTTCTGAAGTTGTTGATGAACAATCAATCGCAAAGGTTGTAGCTAAATGGACACATATTGATGTTTCTAAACTTATGTCTTCAGAAAGAGAAAAATTATTACATTTAAAAGATCAATTAGCTTTAAGAGTAATGGGTCAAAATGAAGCTCTTGATTTAGTAAGTGATGCAATACTTAGATCTAAAGCCCAAGTTTCTGATACCAATAGACCTATTGGATCATTTCTATTCTTAGGTCCTACTGGTGTAGGTAAAACTGAGGTTGCAAAGGCGCTTGCTGAACAATTATTTGATGATGAATCTAAAATTGTAAGAATTGATATGTCTGAATATATGGAGAAATTCTCAGTCTCTAGATTAATAGGAGCTCCTCCAGGATATGTTGGATATGATGAAGGTGGCCAATTAACTGAAGCAGTAAGAAGAAAACCATATTCTATTGTCTTACTTGATGAAATAGAAAAAGCTCATCCAGATGTATTTAATATTCTTTTACAAATCTTAGATGATGGAAGAATCACTGATTCAAAAGGAGTTACTGTTGATTTTAAGAACACAATAATAATTATGACTTCTAATTTAGGCTCTCAATATGCTTTTGAAACAGACAATCAAAAGAAACAAAAAGAGTATGAAGAAATAGTTAAATATACATTTAAACCTGAATTCATAAATCGTATTGATGAAATAATTATCTTTAATCCATTAGATAAAGATGTTATTAAACAAGTAGCTAATAAGTTTATTAATATTTTGAAGAATAGACTTGCGGAATCTGATGTTGAGTTATCTATAAGCAATAAAGCTATGGATAAAATTATTGAATTAGGTTTTGATGAAACATATGGTGCTAGACCAATGAAAAGACATATTCAAAGAGCTATTGAATCTTTAGTTGCTAAATATCTATTAGAAAACTATGATGCAAAAAAGATTGAAGTAGATTTAGATAATGATGAATATGTTATAAAAAGATTAGATTAAGTGAGATTCTCTCACTTTTTCTTTATTATAAGATTATGAACAGCATTAAGCTATATCATTCAAGTTTTGATATTATAGAAATACCAGATATTTATCATGGAAGAAAAAACGCAGATTTTGCACAAGGTTTTTATTTATCAGCTGAATATTCATTTTCTATGATCTGGTCTAGAATTAGAAAAGATCAAGGTGTTTATATTAATAAACATGAATTATTATTAGATGATTTAAATATTAAACAATTTACTAGAGATCTTGAATGGATTAACTATATCATTTCAAATAGAAATAATATAATTAAATCAGGAGTAAATGATGAATATTATAAATACATTATTAGATATAAATATAAGTGATATAGAATCTTTAAAAGAATATTGGAATATAACAATGGTATTAAATCACAATGTGAAGATTTGATACATGAATTTGAATTGGATACTAGTTTTACAGTAAACAATGAAACACTATATATTATATTGGGGTTAAATACATCAACCATTTATTCAACTAAGTATAATGATAAAGAAATATCTGTATTATGTATTGAAGGCAAGATATGATTGTTTAAAATCATTATTAACTCATGAGTATACACATTTTATTAGAAAAAGATTACTCAATAAAGATATATTTAAAGGAGATTAGTATGAGAAGATTTAATATATTAATATGTTTGTTATTGATATTTGTTATTTTATCTGGATGTAGTAAAAAAGATGATTCATCTATTGATTCTGGAGGTAATGATATGAATTATTCTAATGATTCAAGTGATTTTGTATTACTTAGCGATGTAATACCTGATGCAATATTAGAAATAAGATATTATTCTACATATAATTTTGTAGGAGAAAGAATTGATGGATATGAAGAGCCTTTAGCTTTTCTAACAAAACAAGCAGCTGAAGCTTTAAAAAAAGTAAGTGATGAATTAGTTGAAAAAGGATATCGCTTAAAAATATATGATGCTTATAGGCCTCAAAAAGCAGTTGATCATTTTGTAAGATGGTCAAAGGATATAAATGATACAAAAATGAAACAGTATTTTTATCCTGAACTTGATAAATCAGTGCTATTTGAGCAAGGTTATATAATGGAAAAATCAGGACACTCTAGAGGTAGCACTATTGATTTAACATTGTTTGATATGAATTTAGAAAAAGAAGTGGATATGGGTGGAACATTTGATTACTTTGGTGAATTATCTCATCCGGACTATAAAAACATCAGCGAAGATCAATACAATAATAGAATGTTATTAAGGGAAGTGATGGTTAAATATGGGTTTAAACCATTAGAAGAAGAATGGTGGCACTTCACTTTAGAAAACGAACCTTATCCTGATACATATTTTAGTTTTCCAATAAATAGTAATTCATTAAATAAAAAATAATAGGAGATTAAGAATATGAAAAAAAGTGAATATAGTGCAAAGGGACTAGCCATTGGCTTATCTATAGGTGTAGCAATTAGTATTAATTTATATAGATTTAGATATATTAAAGTTTGATGAGGTGTGAACAATGGATGATTTTGGAATTAATGAAATGCTTGAAATGCAAAAAACGCTTCAGGATAAGTATAAAAATATATGGGAAAAGATATCTGCTGAAGAAGGGCAAAATAAATTGCTTTGGATGATTGGAGAAATTGGTGAAGTAATAGATATTATCAAGAAACATAGTGGAACAACAGCTTGCCAAGATAAAGAATTGAGAGCCAAACTCATTGAGGAGTTAGCGGATGTTCTTATGTATTACAATGATGTTTTACTTTGTTATGAGATATCAGCAGAAGAATTAAGACAAGCTTACATAAGTAAGTTTGAAAAGAATATGAAACGCTGGTAAATTCAAGTTTGTTACCTTGATTAATAACATTAATAAAAATCAACCGACAATCAACCAACAGTTCCTGTTATAAATGCGTATTACCCCTTATATTAATCTCAAGGAGGGATAATCTTATGAATCAGATTAAAATAGGTAAATTCATAGCAGAATTAAGAAAAGAACAAAATATGACTCAATCAGATTTAGCTGAAAAGCTAAATATCAGTAACAGAGCTGTTTCGA
>CADBMV010000054.1 GCA_902795865.1 uncultured Erysipelotrichaceae bacterium
ATAGAATTTACCTTTATATAATCTTGATGGTACAAGATAGTCTCTTGCGCCTTCTGGTGTAGATTTAGATAAAATTGGTGTTTCTACTTCAATGAAATCATCTTCATGTAGTACATTTCTTACAATACTAGTTACTTTATCTCTTAGTATTAATTTATCTTTAATAGGATTTCTTCTAATATCTAAATAACGATATTTTAATCTTAAATCTTCTAATGCATCAGTTTCATCAGCAATAATCATTGGTGTTGTTTTTGCTTCAGATAATACCTTACAAGAGTTTGCGATAACTTCTATTTCTCCTGTTTCAAGTTTAGGATTAGGATTATCTTTTAAACTAACTATACCTTCTACTTCTATTACATATTCATTTCTTACATCTTTAACAAGATCAGAATGATTATCATCAAAAGTAACTTGGGTAATACCATATCTATCTCTTAAATCAATAAAAACAATAGAACCTAAGTTTCTTCTTTTAGATACCCATCCTGCAAGTTTTACTGTTTTGCCTGCATCAGCTTTTCTTAATTGTCCACATGTATGATCTCTATTCATAATAATCCTCCAATAATTGATCTAAACGATCGATTAATTCTTCATGTTTAATAGTTTCTTGAGCTTTTGTAAGACTATCTTTTAAAGTAATCGTATTACTATTAACTTCATCTTCACCGATTATTAATACAAATCTTGCATTTTTTCTATCTGATGATTTAAATTGTGCTTTTAAAGATCTAGAATAGTAATCCATCTCTGCTTTATAAGAATTATTTCTTAAATCTTCTAATACTTCTAAAGCATAATCAGGATTTTCATATAAATTTATTACATAACAATCTATTTCTTTTTTATACTCATCAAAGACATTTTCAGCATCTGCAAGTATTATTAATCTTTCTACTCCTATTGCAAAACCAATACCTGAAATATCAGGACCACCCATTTCTTTAATGAGATTGTCGTATCTTCCTCCACCAAAGATAGTTGATTGAGCACCATTAGCTTCATTTGTGGAGATAACTTCAAATACTGTATCAGTATAATAATCTAGTCCTCTAACAAGCTTATCATTAACTTCATATGGTACATTTAAGACATCTAAATAATGTTTAACTAAATCAAAGTATTCTTCAGACTCTTTAGATAATTTCATCTTAGGAGCATTTTTCACAAATTCTTTATTAGCATCATTTTTACAATCTAATATTCTTAAAGGATTTTTTAATAATCTATTTTGACAATCAAAACATAATTCATCTTTATATTGTGAGAAATATTCAATTAATTCTTCTTTGTATTTAAGTCTAGAATCATTATCACCTAAAGAATTAATTAAGACTTTTAAATCGTTTAAACCTATGGTCTTTAAAAAGAAATATCCTAAAGCTATCACTTCAGCATCTATTAAAGGATTTTTATCACCAATACATTCAATACCCATTTGTGTAAATTGTCTTTGTCTACCCTTTTGAGCATTTTCATGTCTAAACATTTCTTCAATATAACCTAATTTAATAGGTAATTCTGGATCAGCATACATCTTATTTTCTATAAAAGATCTAATAACTCCTGCAGTACCTTCAGGTCTTAAAGTCAAAGAATCTTTATTATTCACAGAAAAAGTATACATTTCTTTAGTGACCATATCAGAAGTGTCATTATCTTTCTTAAAAACATCAGTAAATTCAAAGACTGGTGTTTTGATTTCACTATATCCATATAAATCTAAAAAATGTCTAAATAAATCATTTAGTAAGTTAAACTTATATAGATCTTTTGCGAGTAAATCAAATGTACCTTTTACTTTTTGATAAGCCATAAGTTCCTCCTTCAAATAAAATAAAACGTCCATCTAAGGACGTTAAAAACGTGGTACCACCTTAGTTCACATAAGTGCACTCAATAGCTCTAACGCAGCTAATACGATCTATTTTCATAGATATCAAGGAAGTGTCACTTAAATATCATCATGAAGTTTTGCACCTAGCACTTCTCTCTAAAAATCAAATATTTAATCAGTTTCCTTATTGATATTCAAATTCTAGCATTATTTAATAGCTCTTTCAACTTCAAGAACACTATCAACTTTCCTTAAATTAGTAATAATTGTATCTAAGTGTTCTAAATCGTTGACCATAAAAGATAAATTAGTAGTAGCTGTTAAATTATCATGATTTATAGCACTATTAACAAAAGTTAAATTAGCTTTATATTGTGCTACTACTGTAACTAAATCCGTAAGTAAATATGATCTATCTTTCGCAAGTATTTTAATTGAGGTTTCATATTTAATATCAGGTTTATTGCTGTCCCAAGAAACATCTATTAATCTTTTTTCATTAAGCACATTTGGACAATCTTTACGATGTACTTTAATTCCTTGGCCCTTAGATACAAAACCAACAATTTCATCACCATATATTGGGCTACAACATGGTGATAAAGCAATCTTCATTGAATCAATACCTTTAAATAAGATACCTGTTTTAGAAATCATTTGATTTCTTTCAGAATTCTTTTTAGCTATCTTTTCAATATAATCAATATCTACTTCTTTTTTACCTAATTTAGTAATCTTTTCTACTACTGATATAGGTGTCATTGATTTACAACCTATTGCATATAATAATTCAGACCCATGAGGAAGATTTAATGATGAAGCAAGTTTATCTAATCTTTTTGTTTCTAAATATTCATCAGGATCTAAATCATGTTTCTTTAATTCTTCTTTTAATAAATGTTCACCAGCTTTAATTAATTCTTCTTTATCTTCTAATTCTTTCTTTTGGAAGTATTGTTTAATCTTGTTGCGTGCATGGTTAGTCTTAACAATCTTTAACCAGTCTTCACTTGGAGCAGAATTCTTATTTGTCTTAAGTTCAACTACATCACCTGTTTTTAAAGGAGTATTTAAAGGAACTAAGACACCATTAACTAAAGCACCTATGGTTTGATTACCTACTTCAGTATGTATTCTATAAGCAAAATCAATAGGAGTGGCACCAGCTGCTAAATCAACAACCCTACCTCTAGGAGTTAAACAATAAATATTCGCATTAAAAATATCATGCGTAATATCATTCATATACTCCTTAGCATCTGTATCAGAATTGTCTTCAAAAGCCTTAAGCCATCTTAATTCATTAACAACTTCTTTTTGGCTTCTTTTCTTACCTTCTTTGTATGACCAATGGGCTGCAATACCTCTTTCGGCAATTTCATCCATTTCTTCAGTTCTTATTTGAACTTCATAGATTCTACCATCTGGTCCTACAATTGTAGTATGTAAAGACTGATACAGATTCATTTTAGGCATTGCGATATAGTCTTTTAATCTACCTGGTATTGGTCTATATACCGCATGAATATAACCTAATATTTCATAACAGTTTAATTCTGTTTCTGTAACAATTCTAATCGCTAAAAGATCTAAGATCTCATCAAATCTTTTATTCTTAGTAATCATTTTTTTATTAATTGAATATAGATGTTTAGATCTGCCAAATATTCTAAAAGGTATATTATGCATTTCTAGAATAATGGAGATATCTTGCATCATAATATCGATTTGCTGATCTCTTTCAGTTTTTTTAGATTCAACTAATTTAGCGATTTCATGATACTTTTCATTATCTAAATAATAAAAGGCTAAGTCTTCTAATTCATTTTTTATCTCTGCTATACCAAGTCTGTGGGCAATTGGTGCATAAACATCTAAAGTCTCTCTAGCAATTCTTTTTTGTTTTTCAGGAGCTAGATGATTTAAAGTACGCATATTATGTAATCTATCTACTAATTTAACTAAGATAACTCTTACATCTTTTGCCATCGCAATTAAAATCTTACGATGGTTTACAGCTTGGTATTCTTTTTCATCAGTAAATTTTAATGTTGAAATCTTGGTAACTGCTTCAACTATTTCATATATTTCTTCATTAAAGTTTTCTAAAAACTCTTCCTTTGTAACATCACAATCTTCAATAACATCATGTAATAAACCAGCGCATATTGTATTAGGATCAACTTTTAATTTCGCAAGTTCATATGCCACATTTAAAACATGCACAAAGTAAGGTTCACCAGATTTACGTTTTTGTTCCTTGTGCTTGTCATAAGCATAGTCATAAGCTTTTTCAATCATCTCAAGGGATTCTGGATTTGAAATATATGTCTTGATTTGATCAAATAGCTCATTCTTTTTAGAAATAGTTGTCTTCATAATTTAATATAAAACCGAAGCAAGGCTTCGATTTAATTAGTATTTTAGAAGTGTATAAACATCATATCCTTGTAACTTATCTCTACCTTTAAGATCTTCAAGTTCAATTAGAAATGCGCAACCTACAACTTGGCCACCTAACTGTTCAACAAGCTTAATAGTTGCCTCAACTGTACCACCTGTCGCTAATAAATCATCGATAATTAGAATCTTTTGACCAGGCTTAATTGCATCAGCGTGTATATGAAGTTCATTAGAGCCATATTCTAGATCATATTTATATGAAATTGTCTTTCTAGGAAGCTTATGTGGCTTTCTAACAGGCACAAAGCCAATTTGAAGTTCGTTAGCTACAGGACAACCAAATATAAAACCTCTAGATTCAGGTCCTACAACAACCTGAGCTCCTATCTTTTTAGCATATTCTATTAAATACTGACAAGCTTCTTTAAAAGCTTTGCCATCAGCCATTAATGGAGTTATATCTCTAAATAAAATACCCTCTACAGGAAAATCAGGAATAGATGCAACATAGTCTTTTAAGTTCATAGTTTTAACCTCGAATACATAATAAATTATATTAAAACTATACTAAATCTTCAATTATCATAGATACTATATCATGATAGTAATTATCTAAATGAATATTACCAATAATATAGACAATATCATCTTTAAATTCATTTAATTTAAAACTAATCGCATGTAAATTATCATTTAATATATATTTTGGATATTTCTGTTTAATTTTAACTTTACTTTTAATACTAGGTTCTTTAATACCAACTAATGGTAATTCAAAACCTTGACCAAATGGTTTCAATTGTTCAATCTGATTTAATAAATCAATATTAATGTCATCCTGCTTAAAAACTAAGATATCTCTATAGTATTCTTCAATATCAATAGAATTGGATTCAATATATTTTAATAATTCATCATAATTATCTAATTTAATAGATAAACCTACAGCTTGAAAATGGCCACCAAAAGATTCAAACAAATGAGAAATATTTTTTAAATATTCATATAAATTAATACCCTTTGGACTTCTTCCAGAACCTTTTAATAAATCATTTTCTTCACTTAAAACAATTACAGGTTTTAAATATTGATTCATTAGCTTATTCGCAATTAAACCACATAGTCCTTCTTTAAATTCATTTGATTTAATCACAATAATACTTTTACTAGTATCAGCTAATCTATTAGCTAATATTGCGCTCATATTAGATAAATCTTTACGTTTATTATTTATAGAAATAATAGTATTTATGTATTGATTAGCTTCATTATTATAATTCAATAAATACTTAACCATATAATTAACGTTCATATCTTCTTCTAATCTAGATATCGCATTTATTTTTGGGATTGCTTCAAATTGAAGATTATCATACGTAGGGATTTTACCTTGTAAAAGATTATTGATAGTTATAAAGTTTTTAGCATTTAATAATTCGTTCATCTTAATAATTAGATAACGATTATATCCTAAAACTTTTACCATATCCGCAAGACTTGCAAGTCCTGCATATACATAAGATAATTCATCATATCTAAAATAATTAGATATTAAACAACATAGTCCACTAGCACACATATCATCATATTTACTATCAAAAAGATTAGGATGTAAAAAGGCATCAACATCAGGCTTTATTTGATATTCATGATGGTCTATAACTATAGTAACTAACCCATTATCCTTAGCATACTTTAAAGCTTCATATGCAACTACACCATTATCAACACAAAGTAAAACATCAAAATCATTATTTATTGCACTATCCACAATCTGTTTATTTAAACCATAGCCTTGTTTACTTCTAGAAGGAATATAGTAATTATTAGAAATATTTAAATCATCTAATAACTTTTTAATAATTGTAGTAGCACAAATTCCATCACAATCATAATCCCCAACAATAAAAAATCTTTTATCTTTTAAAGATAAAAGTAACTCTTTAAAATCATCAATTATTTTAATATTTTCATTTTTATTAAAATCAGAAATATCTAAATTAGAAGCATCAACATTATTTATTTTACATAATCTATCTAATAAAGATGTATTATCATCATTAAAACGATACATCATAGTGTTTTAATACCTATAATAAAACCAATAATCGAAAGAATTAATTGTGCTAAATAGAATAAATAAACAATTTTTTTCTCTGAATGACCTTTAATCACAAAGGCATAATGTATTGGTGTATAAGAAAACACTCTTTTATGAAATAAACGTACAGAAATTTGTTGAAGAACGACACAAAACATTTCTGCCACAAAAACACCACCAATAAAAAATAAAGCTATTGTCTTATCCATTAATAATCCTAGGCAAGCAAATAAAGCTCCTAGAGCTAAAGATCCTGAATCACCCATAAAGATCTTTGCGGGATGTCTATTGAAGACTAAATAAGCTAGTAGACCTGCAAGTATGCATATTAAAAGAATAAAGATATTAGTATATTTATAAATAAAAGCAAATATCACAAATGGAATTAAAGCAATAAACGAAACTCCAGCACAAAGTCCATCCATGCCATCAGTAAAATTAACTGCATTTGCTTCAGCCATATAGAGTAAAGACATAAATGGTAAAAAGATAAACCAAGCTAATCTTACACTTATATTTAAAAATGGTATTGTTACTTGTAATGGAATAATATGATTAAATAATGCAAATAAGATTATTGTATATACTAATTCCATTATTAGTCTTGTAATAGCTGATAAACCATCATTACTATTACTTCTAATAATTAAAAAATCATCAATAAATCCTACTGAACAATATAAAACATAAGAAAGAATAATAAATAAAACATTAGGATCTTTGATTTGTCTAAAATTAACAATAATATAAACTATTACAGGTATTAACACAAATAAAAGACCACCCATAATTGGAGTCTTTTGCTTATCTTTAAATTCTTTCAAAGCATATTCGGATGTTACTTGAGAAACATTTCTTGATTTAAGTAAATCTATATACTTAGGATACAAGAACACAAGAATAACAAATGTAGCTATAAAGCCTATAACAGCTAAACCCATAAAACTCATACCTAATTATTATACATCATCTTCATTAGATTCAAGTTCATTTGTTTCATCTTCTATTTGTACTTCTTGATGATTTATTTCACGTAGTTTTACTATAATTTCACTATTATTATCTACTAAAGAGTTTGCCGAGATATTCTGTTCATAGACCACACCATAACCATCTATTGTTATAGGCAGTTTTGAAATATTCCAATAATTGACTATATCTTTTCTAGTCCAATTAGTAAAATCAGGTAAATATGTATTATAACCATCAGTTAATAAGAATACTTTTTGATTAGTATAGACAACATCATTAGTCTTAGGATATTGATCAATAATTCTATCGCCATCACCTATTTTTATAGTATTTAGATGCATTTCATCTAATTTTTGTTTTGCTTGTTCATAAGAATTGCTTAATAAATTAGGCATATTATATTGATGAATATATTTATCAGCTACATCAAGTTTATCTTGATTAATTTCAAGATTTTCTAATAAAGCTATTCTATCTATCATATCCGGAATTGGTTTAATATCGTAGTTATAATAAACAGTCATTGGTGAAACATATGCATAATAAACCATATATTGAGGATCTTCATATGGGAATCCTAGCATACATGAAACAATTGATAGATCTTCTGAATATTCACCATCTAATAATAATTCTGTAGTACCAGTTTTACCTATAACATTTACTGTTTTAGCTTCATAGTGTCTACATGTACCAGCTTCATCTGTAACTACCCTTCTTAATAAATCAATCATGTCGTGTGCAGTTTGTTTACTGATAGGTGTTTCTACAACTTTTCTAGTACCTTGATATACAGTTGTATTATTATTTGGATTAACGATCTTATCAATTATATATGGTTTAACCATTTCTCCATTGCCCATAATAGCACTATATGCTTGTAGTAATTGAAGCATTGTTAATGAAGAACCTTGTCCATATGTAGCAGTAATATCATCTACTGGAGATAAACCATAATTTGAATAACCTGTAACTTCATCTATTCCATCAGAATTAACTCTTTCAAATAAATGAAATCTTTCAATATAATCTTCAAAATTTTCAATTCCTACATATTGTGATAATAAAGTTGCTGTAGCAACATTACTTGAATAAATCAAACCATAATCAAGTTCAATATCACCCCAGTCTTTATTATCAACATTTTTTATACATCCTAATTGATTACCAGAATATGTTCTTTGAGCATAATCATTGTAACAATAAGGAGATGAATCAAATAAAGCATGACCATTATATACACCAAGATCCATAGCTGCAGAATAAATAATAGACTTTAATACAGAACCTGGTTCATAAGCTAATTGGGAGCCATAGTTAACTTGAACATCTTCAGATTTTATTTGATTTGGATTAAAGGAAGGAGTTTGACCCCAGGCAAGAATTTTACCGGTCTTGATTTCGACTACGGCTCCCCATGCACGACTTGCTTCTTTATATTCCATTGTTGTTTGTAAAGCAGTATTTAATGCTTCTTGAATTGGAATATTTAAAGTTAAATATACATCATAACCATTAACAGCCTCTATTGTTTCATCATACATTCCAGGAAGAATGTATCCATATCTATCTCTTTGATAAGAATGATGACCATCTGTACCTGATAATTCATCATTTAAATAAGCTTCAATACCTAATTTTCCTACTAATTTACCACTATCATCTGATTGGGCAAACCCTAATAATTGAGGAGAAAAAGTATCTCCATAAGGATAATATCTCTTATATGAATTTCTAAAATCTATACCATGAAGACCTTCAATAGCTTCTATAGCATTTTTCTGTTCTTCAGATAAGTTTCTACCATTTGTGCCTAATTCAACTTGGTATAAACCAGAATTATTAGTCAAAATACTATAAATATCAGATGCTTCCATATCAAGTATTGGCGCTAGAGCACTAGCAGCAAAACTAGGATCATCAACATATGCAATTTGATTTCCACTTGCTAATCTATCTGGATCAAGATAACAAATAATATCATATGTCTTAACATCCTGAGCAACTATTTCCCCAGTATTGTCATAAATATTTCCTCTAGATGCAAATATTCTTTCTTCAACGTTTGATACTGATGTAACATAATCATCAAGTGAAGTATTAGATCTTACATGTATTTTAAAAACGGTTACCATAAAAACATTGACAATCACTAATAAGATGACTGTCAACATTAAAAAATATAGAAAACGAAGTGCTCTATTACTTCGTTTCATCTACTATTCACCACTTCCTATAGAAATAATATTTTCAGCTACTTGATTTAAACTTGCAGCTTGAGCTACCTCATATATTCTATCTTTATTTTCTAAAGATTGAATTTCATAATTTAAGGTTTGGTTTTCACTTTTTAAAGCTGTAAGTTCATCGTTCATAGATTGAATTTTCATAATTAAAGAGGTATTAATCGTATTAATCAATAAAGAGCTTATCAACCACGCAATTAAAGATAATGAAAAAGCTAATACTGCGATTCCATTTAAATTCAATCTTCTTCTTTTTTTCTTTACTATTTTTGCCATACTCTTTTAATCCCCCTAATAATTGCGCTTTTTGCTCTATGATTTAATTCAATCTCTTCTTGATCAGCTTTATCGCCATGATTCAATAATTCAAAATCTGCTTTTTTAATTTCTTCTGGTCTTAAATTAATTCTTAAGTCATCTTGCACAGTACTTAAGTTTTTAAAACGTCTTTTAACTAATCTATCTTCTAGAGAATGGAAACTTATTATTACTAATCTTCCATCTTCATTTAGATATTCAGGAAAGTCTTCAAGAAATTTTTTTAAGCTATCCAATTCCTGATTAACTTCAATTCGAATAGCTTGAAATGTTTGTTTTGCAGGATGTCCTTTTTTTGAAAGAACTTTTGCAGGCAAAGCACTTTTAATCACTTCTACTAATTCAAGTGTTGTTTTAATTGGCCTGCTTTCAATAATCTTTGAGACTATTCTTTTGTAGTTTCTTTCTTCACCATAGTTTCTTAAAACATCTTCTAATCTTTCTTTTGAATAATTGTTTATAACTTCATATGCACTTATTTCATCATCTAAGTTCATGCGCATATCAAGTGGTCCATCAAACCTATATGAGAAACCTCTATCAGCCTCATCAAATTGTGGTGAAGAAACACCTAAATCTAATAAGATACCATCAACTTTATCAATATATTTGCCCATATTGGCATAATTATCATGAATGTATTCAACATTCTTATAGTCTTTAAGTACTTCTTTAGATTCTTGTATCGCTTGGCTATCTATATCGAAGCAATACAACTTTCCATTACTATTTAGTTTTTCTAAGATCAATTTTGAATGGCCACCCCTACCTAGAGTTCCATCCACATAGATGCCATCTTCTTTAATACTTAGCATCTGGATTGCCTTACTAGGCATAATAGATAGATGCTTAGTCATTATTAATTAGCTCACTTAAGTTTTCAGCAACTTCTTCAAAGCTATTTGAAGCATCAACATAGTAGTTTTCCCAACTTTGCTTATCCCAAATTTCAATATGATCATTTGCACCAATTACGACACACTCTTTAGTGATATTAACTGGCTTAGATAAGAATGAAGGAACAACAATTCTTCCTTGAGAATCTAAAGTACATTCGGTTGCCGTACTTGTAAGCATTCTCACGTATTGTCTTGCAGCCTTTTTAGTGGTAGGTAATTTATTTACTTCTTCAAATAGTTTTTCCCATTGTTTTAAAGAATAAATAGTTAAACAGCCATCAAGACCTCTAGTCAGAATAAAGGTTGTGTGAAGCTCTTCACGAAACTTACTAGGGATAATAATTCTCCCTTTGGAGTCTAAATTGTGCTTATATTCACCTATAAACATTTACCACTTTCCCCCACTAACAACCACTTTCTACCACCATTATGGCAAATATTATAGTAAATGTAAAGAAAAAAATGCAAATAATTGCATTTTCCTATAAATATAAAAAAAGAGGTTTTTAACCTCTATGATAAACTAACTCTTATTTACTACCACAATTTGGGCAAACACGGTGAGCTAACTTGTATTCACCACATGAAGGACATTTAACCATTGTAGGTGCCATTAATTTATAATGAGTTCTTCTTTTTGCTTTACGTGTTTTTGAGTTTCTTCTTTGTTGAACAGCCATCTTTAATCATCCTCCTCAATTTTATATTCCAAAAGCTTTTGTAAACGGGGATCTATTTCATCTTTTTTAGATTTTTCATAATCTTCCTCAGATACAAAAGACCAACCATCCCCTCTAGAATACTCTATTTTTTTATTTTTTACAACTTTTATTGGTGCGTGTGGAGAAACTATATATGCCACTAGTTTTTCCAAAGACATCGAGTCATAAAAATAAAAACCATCTTCATTCTCTTTATTTACAACATCTTCAATTTCATTCAAATCAAATTCAACATCAACATCTTGTAAAGTAATAGCATCAGGACATATCATCTTACCATTTAAAGAGTATTCAATCTTTAATTTATCTGATGCATCATAATAAAAACAAATCTCACCTTTTACATCCTCAAGTCTTCTGATAAAAAGATTGTTTTCAAAGGGATATGAACTAATATCCACTTTATATCTTTTATCATCAGATAGATTTATCAAATCCGTTAATTTTATAATCATACAGATATTATATAATAACATTGTGAAAATAACAGGAATCATAACTGAATATAATCCATTTCACAATGGACACAAATAT
>CADBMV010000055.1 GCA_902795865.1 uncultured Erysipelotrichaceae bacterium
AAATTGTATATTTTGATAGAAAAGATCCTACAATCTATGTAACTTTTGATGTCAAGGATGGTAAAAATGTTCTACAAGGAGATGAGAAGTTTGTTATTTGGACAACAACACCTTGGACTTTACCAGGTGATGTGGCAATAACTTTAAATCCTGATCTTGAATATGCTGTGGTTGAAACTAATAAAGGTAAACTAATTATGTTAAATAATTTAGTTTCATCTTTAATGGAAAAGTTTGAAATCAGTGATTATAAAGTTTTGAATACTTATAAAGGTAAACAATTAGAAGGTATAGTTTGTAAACAAGTATTATATCCTGAAGAAAGAGAATCTGTGATTTGTCTTGCAGACTATGTTACTGATGAAGATGGTACAGGATGTGTTCATACTGCGGGTGGCCATGGTCTTGATGACTTCTATACAACTCAAAAATATGGTTTACCAACTGTTTGTCCAGTTGATGAAAAGGGTTGTATGACAGCTGAAGCAGGGGATTGGCTAGAGGGTCAATTTGTATTTGATGCGAATAAGACTATTACTAATTGGTTAGATGAAAAATCTCACTTATTAAAACTAGAATGGATAGAACACTCATATCCTCATGATGATAGACTTAAAAAACCAGTTATCTTTAGAGCTACTACTCAATGGTTTGCATCTATTGAAAAGATTAAACCACAATTATTGCAAGCTATTAAAAACGTTAATTGGGTTAATTCTTTTGGTGAATTAAGATTAACAAACATGGTTAAAGATAGAAAAGACTGGTGTATTTCTAGACAAAGACTTTGGGGCGTTCCAATTCCTATTATTTATAATGAAGATGGTTCACCAATCATTGTAGAAAAAGTATTTGATCATATTGCTGATTTGTTTGAAAAACATGGTTCAAATATCTGGTTTGAATCTGAAACAAAAGATTTATTACCTGATGGCTATACAAATGAATTATCTCCTAATAATAACTTCACAAAAGAAACTGATATCATGGATGTTTGGTTTGATTCAGGTTCTTCATGGAATGAATTAATTGCTAGAGGATATTCATATCCATGTGATTTATATTTTGAAGGATCTGATCAATATCGTGGTTGGTTTAATTCATCTTTAATTGTTTCAATAGCTACTAATGGTGTTGCTCCATATAAATCAGTGCTTTCTCATGGTTATGTATGTGATTCAAAAGGTGAAGCAATGCATAAATCTGTAGGCAATGTAGTTGATCCAATTAAGATTATTAATCAATACGGTGCTGATATTTTAAGATTATGGGCTGCAACAGAAGACTTTAAAGCTGATATGCGTATTGGTGATTCAAATCTAAAACAAGTTTCTGAACAGTATCGTAAGATTAGAAATACTTTTAGATTCATGTTAGGAAATATAAATCCAGATGATTTTGATAAAGACAAAAAAGTAGCATATGATGAATTAGATCCTGTAGATAAATATATGCTTATATCATTAAATGAAATGGCAAGAAAGACTATCAATGCTTATGATAGTTATGATTATGTACTTGCGACTTCTACAATGACTAACTTTATGACAAATGATTTATCAAGTTATTATTGTGATTTTGCAAAAGATATTCTTTATTGTGATAAGTTAGATTCACCAAGAAGAAGAAAAATTCAAACAGTTCTATATGATGCAGTTGATTATTTAGTTAAGTTGTGGGCTCCAATTCTATCATTTACATGTGAAGAAGTGTGGAAGCACTTTGCATCTAATGAAGCTGATTCAGTTCATTATACCCACTTCCCAGAAATTAAAGAATTTGCTAATCAAGATGTTATTAAAGATAATTTCAATAGATTACATCAAATAAGAACAGATATCTTTAAAGCTAGAGAAGAAGCTATCAACAATAAAATAATTGAAAAACCTATGCAAGCTCATGCTTTACTTCATTTAAATGAAGAAGATAAGAAACTATTATTAGATGCATTTGGCGATAAGATTAATCAATGGTTAATTATTGCTAAGGTATCATTTACAGAAGAAAGTCTTCCAATGTATGAAAATATCGAAGTTAAAATTGAAATGGCTAATGGACATGTATGTCCTAGATGTTGGAATATAGTTGAAGAAGAAAATGAAGATGGCTTGTGTGATAGATGTAAGGATGCACTAAATTAAGAAAATGGAGGAATTTATTCCTCCATTTATATTGTTGAAAGATAATTATCAAGTTGAGTTTCACAGATTTCATTTTTATTAACTTTAGGATTTCTATATTCTTTTCCTTTAAATACAACTAAATCTAATTGTCTTAGATTTTCAAAACCATCTAAAGGATTTTTACTAGAAACTATAAAGTCTGCAGATTTTCCTATTTCAATTGAACCCGTAATATCATCAATGCCTAATAATTTGGCGTTATTTAATGTTGCAGTATATAAAGCAAATGATCTATCGACATTACATAATTTATGGAAGTATTCTAGTTCTCTCCACATATCATAATGTGTTACAAATGGACATCCTGTATCTGTACCAATCCCTACATTCACATCATTATTTAAACATGTCTTAACTCCATCAATCATTCCATCTAGTAGGTATTGGGAATTATACATAGTAATATCTGTAGCTTTTGTTAATACAGGATCAAGTTTTGCTAAAGGAATTGCAGGGGATAAAGTACATACTAATGTAGCATTATTCTTTTTAAATAACGTAATTGCTTCATCAGACACGTATGAACCATGTTCTATACAATCAACACCATTTTCTAAAGCAATTTGTACTCCTTGAGGGCTTTCGACATGTGCGCATACCTTTAAACCATATTTATGAGCTTCATCACAACATGTTTTTATTTGTTCAGCACTCATTTTCATTTCTCCAGGTTCACCTTTAACCTTGGCATCTAATACACCACCAGTAATCATAATCTTAATCCAGTCAACCTTGGCATCAACATTATCTTTTATATAGTCTTTAAATTCCTGCAAACTATTTGCACCAACTGCTACTGTACCTTCCATATGCCCACCAGGAATTGTTAAGGCATAATCACATGAAATAAGTCTAGGACCAATTAATTTACCACTATTTATTTCATCACGAATCATTGTATCAATATGTCCAACACCACCAACTGCTCTGATTGTTGTGCAACCAGAAAATAATTGTGTTTTCATATTAGGATCACATAATAATTTTTTAGCGATTTTTTGCGTTAATTTTGTTTTGGTAACTAATTTAACTAATTTCTTATTATCTGTTTCTTTATCTTTAGGAAAACCATTTGCAGGGATATGTACATGCATATTAATTAATCCAGGCATTAAATATTTTCCATCTAGTTCAACAACATTCTCAGCAGATAAACCGTTTCCAATATCCACAATAATTCCATCTTCCACAAGTAAATCCATACCTTGTTTTAAAGACATGTTTTTACTACCATCTAATAGATTAAAGTTTTTATATAAAGTTTTCATAGAAATATTATACAATAGATTAACTTATTTGATTTTAAAACCTAGTGATGATAATGATGTGCTATTATAGGAAATGTATGACGAAAGTAACTCTTAAAAAACATGAAGGTAGGACTATTAGCTCTGGTGGTTTATGGGTTTTTGATAATGAAATAGATCATATCGATTCAACATATGAAAATGGAGATATAGTTAAAGTTGTTTCTTTTAAAGATGATTTTTTAGGTTATGGTTATATTAATGACAATTCGAAAATAAGAATTAGATTACTATCAAGAAATTTAGAAGAAATCATTGATAAAGAATTCTTTAAGAAAAGAATAATGGAAGCTTGGAATTATCGAAAAGATGTAGTAGATACTAAGTGCTGCAGAGTTGTATTTTCAGATTCTGATAGACTTCCAGGTTTAATTATAGATAAGTTTAATGATATTTTAGTTTTTGAAATAGATACTTTAGGTATGGATATTGGAAAAGAATTATTATTAGAAGTTACTTTAGAAGTTTTTAAAGAAGATAATACAGATATTAAAGGTGTCTATGAAAGAAGTGATGCTAGAGTTAGAACACTTGAAGGTTTAAATAAAGTTAATGGCTATTTATATGGTCAATTTGATACTGTTTTTGAAATAGAAGAAAATGGCGTTAAATTTAATGTGGATGTCGCTAATGGACAAAAAACTGGACATTTTTTAGATCAAAAAGATAATCATTTAGCTATTAGAAGACTATGTAAAGATAAGGTTGTGTTAGATTGTTGTACACATACTGGTGGTTTTGCTTTAAGTGCTGCAAAACTTGCTAAAAAAGTAACTGGTATAGATGCTTCTAAACTAGCAATTGAACAAGCCATTATTAACAGCAAATTAAATAATTATGATAATACTGAGTTTATTGTTGCTGATATTTTTGACTATTTAAAACAAATGCAAGATGAAGATAAGAAATTTGATGTAGTTATTTTAGATCCTCCTGCATTCACTAAATCTAAAAATTCTTTAAAGAATGCTTCTAAGGGATATAAGGAAATAAATTATCATGCTATGAAGATAATAAAACCTGGTGGTTTTTTAATTACTTGTTCGTGTAGTGAATATATGAATAAAGAATTATTCAATAAAATAATTTTAAGTAGTGCAAATGATGCGCACAAAAGATTGAAACTTGTGGAAAGCAGAAGTCAATCTGCAGATCATCCAATAGTATTAGGTAATAATGTATCCGAATATTTAAAGTGTCTGATATTTCAAGTTAATGATCGATAAAAAAAGATGTATAAACATCTTTAATCAACTAATCTTACTTCTTTAATACCTTGTACTTCATCAAGTAATAAAGCTTCAACACCTTCTTTTAATGTATAATCAAGAGCCATACATCCTACACATGCTCCATGTACAGATACATAAACTATTTCATCTTCATATTTTACAAATTGGACATCACCGCCATCATTTTGAATATATGGTCTTATCTTTTCAATAGTTTTTTTAATTTGTTCAATAATCTTATCGTTTTCCATTTTTTTATCTCCATAAGAAATATAACACTAAACTCACAACAATTCCAAGCAAAACGCCTGCAACTAACTCAAGTTTAGTATGACCTAATACTTCTTTGAATTTTTCATCATAAATTGGATCTTCCATCTCTATAATGTATTTTAAGTCTTCAACTAATTGTTGAGTTAAAGAAATATTTCTTCCAGAATAATATCTAACATTTACAGCATCAAATAATACTATGACCATAATAGCTATAGTTATTGCAAAATAAGTTGAATCAAAACCTTCTTTTAATCCTGTTGATAAGCATAAAGAAACAACACTTGCTGAATGGCTTGAAGGATATCCTCCAGAGGCAATTAAATATGACCATCTAAAATCACCTGTCTTAAATAACATGATAAAAGGTTTGACAGCTTGAGCTATTAATAGTGATACTAAAAAAGATGTCAAAGGGTAATAATTCATCAACATACTTCCATATTATAACATGCTATAATATGATGGTATGAGTTCTATTAAAGATTACAAGATTGGAATGACAGTTTATGGCAAAATTACAGGTATCAAGCCATATGGTGCATTTGTAAAATTTGACGATGGTATAACAGGATTAATACATATTTCAGAAATATCAAATGGTTTTGTAAAGAATATTGATAACTTTATAAAA
>CADBMV010000056.1 GCA_902795865.1 uncultured Erysipelotrichaceae bacterium
CGTAGTAAGCGAACATTTAATGTATTATCTACAAGAAAACAAAGAAATCGCTACTCAAATCATTAAGAAGATACAAAGAGCTGCAATTGCAAGAGAAGCTGCAAGAAAAGCAAAAGATGAAGCTAGAGCTGGTAAGAAATCTAGTACAAAGACCAAAGAATTATTAAGTGGTAAATTAGTTCCTGCAAATTCTAAAGATGTTAATAAATTAGAATTATTCTTAGTAGAAGGTGATAGTGCAGGAGATAGTGCTAAGAAGTGTCGAGATTCTAAATATCAAGCAATTCTTCCTTTAAGAGGTAAAGTATTAAATACAGAAAAAGCTAATTTATCTGATATAGAAAAGAATGAAGAATTAAATACTATTGTGCATGCGATAGGTGCAGGTATTGGTGCTAATTTTAATGTTGAAGATATACATTTTGATAAAGTTATTATTATGACAGATGCTGATACTGATGGTGCTCATATTCAAGTATTATTACTAACATTCTTCTATCGTTTTATGCGAGAACTAATTGAAACAGGTCATGTTTATATTGCGGTACCACCTTTATATGGAGTAAGTAAAGATAAAACATTTACTTATTGTTATAGCGATGAAGAATTAAATGAGATTAGAAGTAAAGGTGGCAAGATTGATGTTCAAAGATATAAAGGATTAGGTGAAATGGATGCTGATCAATTATGGGATACTACTATGGATCCAGAAAAAAGAACATTAATTAAAGTATCTATTGAAGATGCTTTAACTTGTGAACATCGCATCTCTGTTTTAATGGGTAATAAAGCAGAACTTAGAAGAAAATGGATTGAAGAAAATATCGATTTCACATTAGAAGAAGATTTTAAGGTAGAAGAAAATGGCTAAAAAGAAAGAAGTAATTGTAGAAAACAATATTGATTTAAGTTTAGATGAGATAGTATCTGATCGTTTTGGTCGTTATTCTAAATATATTATTCAAGATAGAGCTTTACCTGATGCTAGAGATGGTTTAAAACCTGTACAAAGAAGAATATTATATTCAATGTATATTGATGGTAATACTTTTGATAAGGCTCATCGTAAATCAGCAAAGACAGTTGGTAGTGTTATGGGTACATTCCATCCACATGGTGATTCTTCAATTTATGAAGCTATGGTTAGAATGTCTCAAGATTGGAAGATTAATGTTCCATTAATTGATATGCATGGTAATAATGGTTCTATTGATGATGATCCACCTGCAGCTATGCGTTATACAGAGGCTAGACTTGCTAAAACTGCTGATATTTTATTAGATGATATTTCTAATCAATCAGTAGCAATGACTAATAACTATGATGATACCGCTTTAGAACCTACAGTTTTACCTGCAAGATTTCCAGTATTATTAGTTAATGGTTCAACTGGTATTGCTTCTGGATATGCTACAAATATTGCTCCACACAATTTAAACGAAGTTATAGATGCAACGATATATAGATTAAACAATCCTGATTGTAATTTAAGTTCTTTAATGAAATATATTAAAGGACCTGATTTTCCTACTGGTGGTATTGTTCAAGGTAAAAAACAAATCAAAGAAATCTTTGAAACAGGTAAGGGCAAGGTTGTTGTAAGAAGCAGATGTGAAATAGTTGAATCTAAAACTGGAAGTCAAATCATTATTTCTGAAATACCTTTTGAAGTTGTTAAAACATCATTAGTAAAGAAGATATCTGATATCTATTTATCTAAAGAGATAGATGGCATAGTTGATGTTAGAGATGAATCTGGAAGAAATGGTTTAAGAATTGTTGTTGAATGTAAAAAAGATGCTAATTGTGAACAAATTCTAAATTACTTATACAAAAATACTGATTTACAAATCAACTATTCATATAATTGTGTAGCTATTGTTAATCATAAGCCTGTATTAATGTCTTTAACTAGTGCTATAGATGCTTTTATTGCTCATAGAAAACAAGTTGTATTAAATAGATCTAAATACTTAAGAGATAAAAAGAAGGCTAGATTACATATTATTGAAGGTTTAATTAAAGCTATATCTATTTTAGATGATGTGATTGCTTTAATTAGAAAATCAAAAGATAAAAAAGATGCTAAAGAAAGATTAAAAGAGGCATTCTTATTTACTGAAGAACAAGCTGAAGCAATTGTTTCTTTAAGACTTTATAGATTATCTTCTACTGATATTTCTATCTTAAAAGAAGAAAACAAAACTTTAACAAAAGAAATATCTGAATTAAATGCAATCTTAAAATCAGAAGAAGTATTAAATTTAGTTATTACAAATGAACTAAAAGAAGTTTCTGAAGAACATATTTATCCTAGAAAAACTACTATTGAAGATGAAATAGAAGAAATTGTAGTTGATAAGATGGCTATGGTTGCTAATGAGACTTGTTATATTTCAGTATCAAAAGATGGTTATGTTAAACGTTTTTCAGAACGTGCCTTTAATTCTAATCCTGATCAATTACCTACAGTAAAAGATAGTGATAGTTTGATAGGTGTTAAACAATGTGATACGTTAGATACATTATTATTATTCTCATCTAAGGGTAATTGTGCTTATTTACCAGTATATAGAATTGATGAATGTAAATTTAAGGATATTGGTAAGCATGTTTCTCATTATGTAAAGATGGAAGGTAATGAAAAAATTGTAGATGCAATAGTAGTTAAGAATTTTGATACTTTTGCTTTTGTAGTAAGTGCTAGTAAAAATGGCATGATTAAAAAGACATCTTTACCTAGAATGGTTATCGAAAGAACATCTAAAGCTGTTCCGATTATGAAACTTAAGGCTAATGATGAATTAGTTAGTGTAAAAATTGCCTATCAAAACGATGATGTAATATTAATATCTAAAGAAGGTTATTGTAACAAATACTCTTTAGAAGTTATATCTGATTTAGCTCCTAGAGCACAAGGTGTTATGGGAATGAATGTTAAAAATAGTGAACTTGTATCTATTGTAATAGATCATCATGATAACTCAGAATTATTAATTAGTTCTAATAAAGGTGGATTTAAACGTATTCATAATGAATTATTAGAGTTCACCTCAAGAAATACTAAAGGTTATAGATTGTTTAAACAAATAAAATCTAATCCTCATGAATTAGTATATGCAACTATGGTATCTAGTTATTCTAACTTATATGTAGATAATCATGATGAATTATTTGAATTATCTATTTCAGAAATTCCTTTTATGGATTTAGAACAATCTTTCTCTAATCCTTTAAAACTAAATGAGAATTATTTTGTAGTTAAGAAAGATATGTCTGATATTAAAGATGTTGAAATCGTTGATATACCTGAAGGTTATTTTGTAAGTGAAGAAGAGGAGTTACAAACCTCACTATTTGAGTAATATGGCATTATTTAAACCAAAAGAAATATTAAATATATATACAGATTTTGACGGTGAAAAATATCTTAAAGATGGATTTAAAGCTATTTTGCTTGATGTAGATAATACTATAGCTATACCTGATACTGGAACATGTGATGAAAAGGCTGAAGCTTTTATTAATAATTTAAAAAGCTTAGGTTTTAAAGTTGTTATTTTCTCTAATAATAATACAAGCAGAGTTAAGATGTTCATTAGAGATTTAGATGTAGATTATTATAGTTTTGCTTTAAAACCTTTACCATTTTCTTATTTAAATATCGCTAAAAAACTAAATGTTAAACCAAGTGAGATAATAGTGATGGGTGATCAATTATTAACTGATATATTAGGAGCTAACTTAAGTGGTTGTTATGGAATATATTGTAAAAAACTACAAGAAAAAGATTCCACATGGACATCTATTAATAGAAAAATTGAAAATATTATTTGGAGATTTATTAAATAATGAAAAAGTGTAAAGGCTGTGGTATTGAACTACAAAGTAATGATAAACAAAAAGTTGGCTATGTTGTAGATCTTGAACAAGATTATTGTCAAAGATGTTTTAGGCTATCACATTATGGTGATATTACTAACTTTAAAGCTAATTATGTTACTAATGAGAAAATCTTAAATATCTATAACAAATATAACAGTTCTTTATTTGTATTAATTGTAGAAATATTTGATGCATTTGTTTTATCTAATGATGATTTATTAGATTTATTTAAGAATAAAAAACTACTAGTTATTATTAATAAAACAGATTTATTACCAACCAATATCACTGATAATAAAATTAATAAAATATTTACTAAACAATTATTTAAATTGAATAAGAAATATCCTAATATTATTGCAGCAATTTTAACTAATAAATTTGAAAATAATTTTAATACACAATTCTTTCAAATATTAAATGAACTCAATTGTAAAAATATTGTATTTGCAGGTAGAGCAAACGCAGGTAAATCATCATTAATTAATAAATTATTAAATACTAATTCTTTAACTACTTCTATTTATCCTGGTACTACTCTAGAAGAAATATCTTTAACTTATAAGAATTATGTATTTATAGATACTCCAGGTTTAGTTGATGTAAATAATTATGCTACACATATGAATTATGAAAAATATAATTTATCTAAGATAGATAAAACTATTAAGCCACAAATATTTCAATTAAATAAACCACAATCTTATTTTTATGATGGTTTATTAAGAGTTGATATTATTCCACAAGAAAATTGTAGTATTTCATTCTTTATAAATAATAAGAATAAGATACATCGAACTAAATTTGAAAATGCAGATGACTATTATCAAAAACATTATCCAGAATTTATCTTAAGAGTAAAACCTCTAGCAATCTCAGAAATTAGTAATGAAGAATCTAAATTGTTTGTTGTAAAAGGTTTGGGTATGTTTAAAATTAATGGTAAATGTTTTATGAATATTCATCATTTAGCTTCAGTTAAATTATATGAAAGTGAGGTTGAAATATAATGCTTACTGGTAAACAAAAAAGATATTTAAGAGCTTTGGCAGTTAATGAAAAAGCTATTGTACAAATAGGCAAAGATAATCTTAGTAAAAATTTATATAATTCTGTAAAGGAAGCTTTAAAGACTAGGGAGCTTGTTAAGATATCTGTTTTAAAAACATGTGAATTAGATTTAAATGAGATCGTAATAGAATTATGTGCCAACACTAATGCTCAACATGTTCAAACTATTGGTAGAACCATAGTTTTATATAAACAATCAAAGGATAAGATAATTAAACTTCCATGAATATAGATGAAATAAGATTTGAAAACTTTATGTCTTTAGATTCTAAAGATAGAAAACTAATAATTAATGATTTTAATTTGTTAAAAGAATTAGTTAAAAAGAATTTAAAAGAATCTAGATATAATCATAGTTTATCTGTTGCAAATTTATGTGTAAAACTTGCTAAGGTTCATTTAGTTGATACTAATAAAGCTTATATCGCAGGTTTATTACATGATTGTACAAAGAATTTTGATGAAGAATTTCATGATAATTATTTAAAGTATTATGATCCAGATAAATTAGATATGCCTAGTGGGATTAAACATTCATATTCTGCTAAGTATTATTTAAAAGAGATGCTGAATTATCATGATAAAGATGTATTAAATGCGATATATAACCATACTATTTGTAATAGTAGGGATAAATTATCAATTATCTTGTATATTGCTGATAAAAGAGAACCCCTAAGGAACATTAATGATGATATATTAGATATTGCATATAAAGATTTATATCAAGCATTCACTAAATTAAGATGGAATGTAGAAAGGTATATTTTAGAAGAAAAGAATGAAAGATTTATTGAAAATAGCTTATGATGCTATGGATGAAAAATTAGCTGATAATATAGTTGTTATAGATTTTAGAAAACAATCTCCTTTTGTTGATTATTTTGTAATTGCCGATGCTAAGAATTATCGTATGGCTAAATCTATAATTGATAATGTTGAAGAAAAAGCATTAAAAGCTGGTTTTGAGATAAAACATATTTACGCTGAAAATACTACTAAATGGTTATTAATTGATTTAGGAGAAGTTGTTTGTCATGTATTTTATGATGATGAAAGACAACTTTATAATTTAGAAGGATTATGGAAGGATCTACCAACAATACAAATGTAGCTAATTATGAAATATTAGCTAAATATTATGATGAATTACTCTCTAATGAAGAAGATTTATCTTTATGGATTGATTATGTAAAGCAGAAAGATTGTAAAGATATCTTAGAACTTGCTTCTGGTTCTGGATTACTCGCAAAGCGTTTAAAACAAGAAGGTTATAACGTTATTGCTTCAGATATATCTAAAGATATGCAAGAAATAGCTAAGAATAATTTTGATGGAGAATATCTATTATTAAATATGACAGATTATTCTTTAGATAAAAAGTTTAATTTAATTATATGTATATGTGATTCATTTAATTATTTATATGAAGAAGAAATAGAATCATTTATAAAATCTGCATATAATCATTTAAATGATAATGGTAGATTAATATTTGATATGCATTCAATTAAAAGACTGGCTGAGTTTAAACAAGAATTTATTGAAGAAGGTTATTTAAATGATATTGCTTATTATTGGACAATAAATTCAGATGATATAGATAATACAATTAATCAACATTTTACGTTTTATACAAAAGATGGTATGATACAAGAACATCACACTCAATATGTTTATGATACTAGTTTAATCAATGAATATATGAATAAATATTTTAAAACTGTGATTATAGAAGATTTTATTGAAGATGAGAAAGTATTAGTAATAGGTGAAAAAATATGAAAATAGGAATAGTTATTGCGATAGAAAGAGAATTAGAATCTTTTTTAAAAAGTGAATATGATATTGAAGAAATAAATGATAATTCTTTCACATGTTTCAAGACAAACATCAATAATAATGAAGTCTATGCGATAAAGTCAGGATGGGGCTTGATTGATGCTGCTATGACAACACAATATTTAATAACTAAATATAATGTTGAAATAGTATTAAATTTTGGTGTTACTGGAGCTTTAGATCCAAGCTTAAAAGTATCTGATTTGTTTTATGTAAGTAAATGTATTAATTTTGATTTTGATGTTTCTTGTATTGATGATGTTAAGAAACATCAATATGGAGATTTAAAAGATGAATTTATACCTTTAGACAGTAAATTAATTGAAATATTAAAAAGTATAGATCCTAATATTAAAGAAGCAGTTGATGCATCTGGTGATATCTTTGTAGAAGATAAAAATGATAAATTATTAAGATATGATGCTGGTTGCAATATATGTGATATGGAGATTGCTGCTATAGCTAGAGTATGTTTGTTAAATAACGTTAAATGTTTATCTATTAAATCAATTTCTGATGAATTTGATGGTGATGGAAGTGATTTTGATGAAAATGTAAGGTCAGCTTCTAAAAAAGCATTTGAATTAATAGTTAAATTCATTCAAGGTATTAGTTATGAAAAAATGGTATAAAGAATCATATTTTGATAGAAAAAATTGGATATTAGAAAACTTTGATAAGTTAAATCTTTCTAGTGAAGAAACCTTATTAATATTATTAGTTGATTTATGTCGTATAAATAAAAAAGCAATCACATACGATTATTTAACACAAAAACTAAGAAAAACTAATAAAGAAATAGATAATATAATCGCAAGTTTAGTTAATAAACATTATCTAAAACTATCTACTAATTCTAGAGGTTTAGTATTTGATATTGAAAATATATTTGAATTTGATCCTGATAAATATGAGATTAATGAAAATAAAGATTTATACGATACTGTTTCAGAAGTATTTAATAAACCTTTGTCTTCTACTGAATTACAAAAAATGAATGATTTATTAGAAGAATATGGTCAAAAAAGATTTACTCAAGCATTAAGAATAGCTGAGGCTCAAAAGAAATTAAAAATGTCTTATATTGAAGGTATTTTAAGAAATGAAAAGAAGTAATTACATTATTAAGCATCTTGATATTTTATATCCAAATGCAAAATGTGAATTAAACCATAAAAATAATTTTGAATTATTAGTTGCAGTAGTATTATCTGCACAAACAACAGATGAAAGAGTTAATAGTGTAACTCCTTTTTTGTTTAAAAAGTATAAGAATCCTAAAAGTTTAGCTAAAGCTAATGTTAAGGATGTTGAAAAAATAATAAAACCAATTGGTTTGTATCATAATAAAGCTATTAATATTATCAAATTAGCTAATGAATTATGTGAAAAATATAATGGAGAAGTACCTAATAATAGAAATGAATTAGAAAGTTTAGCAGGTGTAGGTAGAAAAACAGCTAATGTTATTTTAAATAATTGTTTTGATGTTCCAGCATTTGCAGTAGATACTCATGTATCTAGAGTTTCTAAAAGATTGACTATTTGTTTAGAAAATGATGATGTTAATACTATAGAAGAAAAACTGATGAATTATTTTCCTAAGAAGTATTGGGGAAAACTTCATCATCAGTTTATTTTCTTTGGCAGATATAAATGTAAAGCTATAAAACCAGAATGTGACAATTGTCCATTTGCAAAGTTCTGTACTTATTTAGCGTGATATAACTTTTTAGTTTGATATATAGGATCCATAGTTAGGTGCATACCTAGCTTTTTAAATACTTTAATATCAACTTCAGATAGAATTACTGAAGAGTGAACTTCACATCCTTTGAGTTTTTCTAAAGCTAGCAGTGCTTCTGAACAATAATCAGATGTAACAGAGTCAACAGCCATAGCAATTAATACTTCATCTGTATGAAGTCTTGGATTATTGCCTTTTAATTGCTTTGTTTTTAATTGTTGAATTGGAGTTAATACTTTTTGCGATAAGATATGAATATCAGGAATACCTGCAGCTACTTTAGCAGCATTTATTAAAGCAGCAGCACTAGCTCCCATTAGTTTAGAAGTCTTACCAGTAATAATTTGACCATTATATTCAATAGCAACAGCTGGTTCATTTGTCTTTTTAGCTAATTCGTTAGCTTTTACAGCAACAAGTCTATCTTCTTTAGAAATACCAGCCTTATTCATTATGGTTTCTAATTTATTTAATACATCTTCATTTAAAACATCTTTTCTAACACTTATTGCAGCATCATAATATCTTCTAATAATTTCAGCTTTTGCAGCAGCTTGACATACTTCATCATCACTAATGCATTTACCAACCATATTAACACCCATATCAGTAGGTGATTTATATATTTGTTTTCCCATAACCTTAATTAATAAATCATTTAATACAGGGAATACTTCAACATCGCGATTGTAGTTTATAGCTATTTTTTGATATGCCTCTAAGTGGAATGGATCTATCATATTAACATCACTTAAATCTGCAGTAGCAGCTTCATATGCTAAATTAACAGGATGATTTAAAGGTAAATTCCAAATAGGGAATGTTTCAAATTTTGCATAACCTGATTTTAAATTATGTTTATTATCATGATACATTTGCGATAAACATGTAGCCATCTTACCAGAACCAGGTCCTGGTGCAGTAACTACAATGATCTCTTTATTTGTTTCTAAATATTCATTTTTACCAAAACCATTATCAGATAATATTAAATCAATATTATTTGGATAATTATCAATAGCATAATGATAAGCGACTTTAATTTTAGATTTTTCTAAGTTTTTTCTTAGTTTAATTGCATCTTCTTGTTTATTGAAGTGGGTTATAACAACTCCACCAATGCTAAGTTCAACAGCTTGAAAAGAATCTATCAATCTTAATAGATCTTGGGAATAGGTTATATCTAAATCTGAACGCATTTTATTCTTTTCTATATCATTTGCGTTTATTACAATTACTATTTGAACTTTTTCTTTTATTTTTAATAGCATCTTGATCTTACTATCTGGTTCAAATCCAGGTAAGACTCTAGATGCATGATTGTCATCAAAGAGTTTGCCTCCAAATTCAAGGTAAAGTTTATTAAACTTAGCAACTCTTTTTGCGATATTTTGTGATTGCAGTCTAATATACTTTTTATTATCAAAC
>CADBMV010000057.1 GCA_902795865.1 uncultured Erysipelotrichaceae bacterium
ATATGGTCCGGGATAAGGGACTCGAACCCCCACGGTCGCCCACTAGATTCTAAGTCTAGCGCGTCTACCAGTTCCGCCAATCCCGGATGATGCTTAATAATAATATAATATTTGACTAGAAATTGCAATTATAAACTTATATAATGTATTAGTATGCTTTTAACAATAGATTTAGGTAACACTAGTTTAAAGTTGGGTTTGTTTGATAAGGATGAACAGATATCTTTTTTATGCATTGATGGAATTAAAGATGACTATCGTAGTGCATTCTTATCTTTTATCTACAAATCAAATTTAAGAGAAGACAGCATTAAAAAATCAATCTTTTCATGTGTTGTACCTAGTGCTTATAATCAAGCAAGACTAGCTTTAGAAAGCATTGTAGGTGCGGATAATGTCATTGATATCAGCACAGAAAAAAACTATGGCATTACTTTAGATTTACCTAATCCTCATGATTTAGGTGATGATTTATTTGTAATGTGTGCTTATGCCTATAATTTATATCATCGTGAACTATTAGTTATATCTATGGGTACAGCTACAGTAATTAATCATGTGAGTAAGGATGGCAGATATAAACATTGTATTATTGCTCCAGGTTTTTCTAAGATTGCAGAAACTTTATGGAAAAATGCTGCACAACTGCCAGAGTTTGAGCTTAAACATACTGATACTTACTTAGCTAATAACACTATTGATGCTATGAACATTGGTATATATAAAGGTTATATTGGTATGCTTTCAAGTCTTATTGATGGAATACAAAATGAAATAAAAGAAGATTTATATATAGTTGCTTGTGGAGGACTTGGTAAGATGGTTGCTCCATACATTAATAGATTTGATGAATATGATCCTGATTTTGTAACAAAAGGATTAAACTATTTATATCAGAGGTATGAAAATGACTAGAGTAATTCTTGCAAGTAAGTCACCTAGAAGAAAAGAATTAATGCAATTATTTAAAATTCCTTTTGAAATAATTGTTTCTGATATAGATGAAAAAATAAATTATAACAACGATCTAGTAAAAGAGATAGAAAAACTATCTTATCAAAAAGCTAATGCTGTATTTAAAGATCATCAAGATGCTATTGTCATTGGTGCTGATACTATTGTTAAAATTGGAAATGATGTATTAGGAAAGCCTCATAGTATTGATGAAGCAAGAAAAATGCTAAAAGAATTATCTGATAATACTCATGAAGTTGTTACAGGCGTAACAATTCTATATAAAGATAATGTTGAAACATTCTCAAATGTATCTAAAGTAACATTCTATCCACTCTTAGATGAAGAAATAGAAGAATATATACATACAAATGAACCTATGGATAAGGCAGGTTCATATGCAATTCAAGGTGATGGAGCAAAATTTATAAAATGGATAGATGGTGATTATTATTCAATAGTTGGACTACCTATCGGGCAAGTCTATCATAAGATTAAAAAATATCTCTAATTTTGAGATATTTTATTTAAATAATGTAAAATTATATACGAGCCGACATAGTATAGTGGTAATACGCATCCATGGTAAGGATGAATCCCGTGTTCAATTCACGGTGTCGGCACCATTAATACCTATTAGGTATTTTTTTAATGCTTTGAACCAAATCTTTCTAGAAGTCTAGCCATAGCTTCTTCTTCGCTTACTTCTTTTTCTTCTTTTTTATTATGATATTGTCTATTACTAGCTTTCTTTAAAGATCTTTCTTTCTTCTGTTGATCTTTTTTAGCTAATTCATCTAATGGAAGTAAAGATAATTGTACACGATGTTTAACTTCATCTACTTCATAAACATAGACTTTCACAATATCTGAAACAGAAACAACTTCACTAGGATGATTGACTCTATTTAAAGACATTCTAGAAATATGAACTAGACCATCATCATGTAGACCAATATCCACAAATGCACCAAAGTCTACTACATTTCTTACAGTGCCAGATAGTTCATCTCCTACTTTTAAATCTGATAATTCTAAAACATTAGATTTTAATATCGCACCATCAAATTGATCACGATAATCTCTTAAAGGAGCTTTAATGCAATCTTTAATATCATTTAATGTATATTCATCAATATTTAATTTAGATATTTCTGAATCATTAAAACTAATATTTTCATCACCTAATTTATCAATATTAGATACTTTCATAATCTGCTTAGCTAAATCATATGATTCAGGATGAATGTTTGTTGCATCAAGTGGTTCATCACCATCAATGATTCTTAAAAAACCTGCACATTGTTCATAGGCTTTTTCACCAAGCTTTTTAACTTTTAACAATTGTTTTCTATTAGTAAATTTACCATTTTCATTACGATAGTTTACTAATTCATTTGCAATGCCTTTATTTAATCCTGAAATATGCTCAAGTAGTTCAATAGAAGCTGTATTAACATCTGCACCTACTCTATTCACAACTTTCATAATAGCTTCATCTAATCTTTCATTTAATGCTTTTTCAGGAAGATCATGTTGATATTGACCTACACCTATTGATTTTGGATCAATCTTTATTAATTCCGCAAGAGGATCTAATAGTCTTCTTCCAATAGATACGGCAGATCTTTCTTCAACTTGAAGATCAGGAAATTCTTTACGAGCTTGCTCTTGTGCAGACCAAACAGAAGCACCTGCTTCAGAAATAATTGCATAAGAAACATCTAGTTTATTATCTTCAATCAATTCAGCAACCAATTTTTCAGATTCTCTTGAAGCCGTACCATTACCTATAGCTACAATTTTAATGTCATGCTTTTTAATTAAGTCTAATAATTTCTTCTTACTATTTTCTATTTCCCCTTCTTTTCTAAAAGGATATATTTTATCAACTGTAAGCATCTTTCCTGTTTGATCTAATACAGCTAATTTACAACCATTGTAATAACCTGGATCAAAACCCAAGACAACTCTTCCTTTTAAAGGAGCTTGTGATAATAATTTTTCTAGATTTAAAGAAAATACTTCAATAGAAGTAGAGTGTGCTCTTTCAGATAAATCAGCTCTGATTTCGTTTTCAATAGATGGCATTAATAATCTATCGATACCATCATCAATAGCTTCAATTAAAATATCAATCAAATTAGATTTACTATCTTTAATATAAAACTCATGTGCTAATTGTTTAATGTGATCTAAATCATATTCAAAAGAAACATTTATTATCTTTTCTTTTTCCGCTCTATCTATAGCCATGATTCTATGATCTGCAATACTAGTAATTCTTTCTAGATATTCATAATACATTTCATATGTCTTTTTTTCGTCTTTAGCATCTTTTTTAATCTTTGTTTGAATAGATCCAGAACTTACGATTAAATCTTTAAACTTCCATCTTAGATTTGCATTATCAGAGACATTTTCAGCAATAATATCCTTAGCCCCTTGAATAGCTTGTTTTGAATCTTGAATTTCATCATTTAAATACTTACTAGCTTCTAATTCAATATCAGCATTAATAGGTAATGATAAAATATATTGACTTAAAGGTTCTAAACCGTTTTTAATCGCTATTGCAGCTCTTGTCTTTTTCTTTTGTTTATATGGTTTATATAAATCTTCAACTTGAGATAGTTTTGTACAAGCTAAGATTTGCTTTTTTAATTCATCAGTTAATTTACCTTGAACTTCTATTAAATTAATAACACTTTCTTTTCTTTCTTTTAAATTTAATTCATATTTATATTGTTTTTCTATATATAATATTTTCTCTTCATCTAAGCCACCAGTAGCTTCTTTACGATATCTAGCAATAAAAGGTACAGTGTCACCTTCTTGTAGCATTTTTAAAACGGTATCAACTTGTTTACTTGAAATACTAAGTTCTTCACCAATGCTTTTAATAATCATTTCTTCCATATAAACACCTCGCAACTACAAAATTGTATCATTTTTTATTGTATGTATAAACATGATAAAATTGTTATAGGAGGTTTTTTTCCTATGGTTATTATTGCAACAGATTCAGCTGCGGATTTCGAAATGGCTGAACTAGAAAAAATGAATGTATATTATTTACCAATGTCAGTAAGTTTTGGTGATGATAATTATTTAGAGAATATTTCTATTACTAAAGAAGAGTTCTTTGAAAGACTACAGACAGATGAAAATTTTCCTAAGACTTCTCAACCTTCTCCTGCTTTATTTGAAGAATTATTTACTAATGCTAAAAACAATAATGATGAAGTTATTTATATTCCTATTTCTTCTGCTTTATCAGGCGATTATCAAACAGCTGTATCTATAAAAGAAATGGTTGGTTATGATGGTGTTTATATAATTGATTCAAAAACTGGTACTGGCGGACAAAGAATTCTTGTGGAGAAAGCTGTCGAATTAAGAGATCAAGGTAATTCTGCACAACAAATAGTCGATTTTATTGAAGAATTAAAAAAGAAAACTGAAATATACACAGTTATGGATACTCTAGAGTATTTATATAAAAATGGTAGAATCGCAAATGCAGCATACTATATTGCAAGACTTGGTCATATTAAGCCTATTATGCACGCGGGATATTCTACTGAAGGTAAAGCAGATATTCCTTCAAAACATATAGGAATTAATAAAGCAATAAAGTATATAATTGATAAAGTTCAAGAAGAAAAACCTAATCCAGCTTATCCAATATATGTAATGTATACATATGTAAAAGATAATGCTTATAAACTAGCAGCAAAACTAGAGGAAATTGGCTATTCAATTAAGGAACAAAATATCATTCCTGTAGGTGCAACAGTAGGAGCCCATATAGGTCCTAATGCTTGTGCAATCGCTTATGTTAAACAATAAAATCACTTCAATGAAGTGATTTTTAATTGTTTTTAAGATCGTTTTCTAAGCTTTCAATTACTGTAAATATTTTATTCCAAGTAATATTATTTTTTTCTATTTCAAGTACTTTATAGAAACTATCATCATGATGTGTTTTACTATTTAAATATGCATTAAAAACTCTCGCAAACGCTTCATATTCACTAGTATCCACTAATAATTCTTCATCAGATATTTCATTCTTAATAGAATTTAAATATACATCATAGTATTCACCATTATCAAAAGCATCATCTAAACTTGATAAACCATATGCACGATTGTTGTAAGACATAGAATTCTTTATCTCAGTAAATAATGCCAAAGCATTGAAAAACAAAACTATAGTGAATAGTATTATTAGAATTCTACTTAATCTAATCCATTTATTCTTCTTCATTTGTTAACCTCTTAGAAACTAGTACTAATAATTCAGATTCGCTCATATTTGAAACATTATCTATTTCTTCTTCACTAAGTTTTAAAAATGTTTCCACAAACAAATTAAACTCAATATTCAAATCATTAAGGATAGCATTGTTTTCTTGATTAACTTTATATCTATCATAATCATCTTTATAGTCTTTGATATTTTGACAAGCTCTAATCAAAGCATCAGCATATAGATCAACTCCATAAAAATGATTAATTATTTGTTCCTTAACTCTTAAAAACGAATTCGCAAGATAATATATACGATTATAATCATTATACTTTTGATAATCTATTGCATATTTATCATATGTAATACAAAATCTTTCATAGTCTTTTTCTATTAAGTAATTATTTAACAATTCCTTAACTTCATCTACACTTTTTCGATTACTAATTAATCTATCTGCAATTCTATAACTAGAAGCATGTGCAGGAATTAATAATAGATTGCATAATAATATAACTACTAGGATTGTTAAAACACCATAACCACTTTTATTCTTTTTCACCTCACTAATAACATCAAATTTAGTTTTCTTATAATCTAAATCTAATTTAGCAAGTTTTTCTAAATGTTCTTTAGCTTCTGGATTAGCTGTTCCACAATGTGGACAATATGCATTATCTAAAGATAAAGGAGCACCACAATTCTTACAGTTAACCATTGTCTTCTCCTTTCACATATTTTTCTAAACTAGAAGCTACTAAATAACCATATTCATCTTTATTATTCTCATAAATAGTTTGTAGTTCACTTTCAGAATAACCCTTTTCAATAAGCATATTCATAATACTTTCTCTATCTTGTCTATATATTTCATATTCTTCTGAAGACATTTTTCTTGTAGCTACAAAATAATCAGGATAATAAAGATAATACAAACAATCCTGTAAAACATATTTATCAAAATAATCTTGAATACCTGTACTTAGTTGACCATAATATGATTTTAAAAGATATGCTGAATAATGATTCCAATTATAAACACCAGAACTATTGTCTCTAAATAATTTATCAATAGTTTCATAGTCATTATTTTTATATGCTTCATCTAATACAGATATATTTTCGTTTTGCCAAATAATATCTTTTAATCTTCTTTCATCGTATTCTTTATCATTATAATAATTTGTATTCATAAATAAAGAATTTATTAAAGCTAAGCCTACTACAAAACCACTAATTAAAAGTCCTCTTAAAACAGCAGAAAGAATGATCACACTAGTAGATCTTTCAACTTCTACTTTTAGTCCTAATAATGAATCAATAATGTCAGATATTTTCTTTCTAAAATTAGCGTATGCCCCTTTTTTGTGCATAGTGCCACAATATGGACAAGCGCTTAATTTATCAGAAAATTCACCATTACAGTTTTTACAAATAACCTTGCTCACGATGTTATTATACCAAAACAATAAAATGAACACATCGTTGTGTTCATTTTATGCATTGATTTGGTTTTCTATCTTATTGAATCTTAAACTCATCACCATCTAGCGACATACATAAGTTCGTCTTCAAAATAATGGTATTTTCATCTTTAAATGTAAAGTAAATCTCTTTTACGTTATCTCCTGCAAAGCCACTAAAACTAATCTTATCAACTTTACAAGACATATTAGAACCCATAAAACTACATGATCCTTCATATGTACCCATTCCTGTAAATAAGTTTTCATAGAACATGAAACTTGCATCATCATATAATTCAAAGTAAGGTAAGAAATCAGAATTCAAATCTGATGCATAAGAACCATTGTAGACATATCTAGTAAAATTATCTTCAAATTCTATGCCACAGATTGGACCCTCATCCATTAACTTAAAGATATCGTTCTTTTTAGAACCGTGAAGATCATCTAATAGTTTCAAAGTTTCTTTATCACTTACTTGGAAGACAAAATTATCAACTCTTTTACCATTATGATCATTAAATGATTTAAAGTTAGAAAACATTAATACATCACCTTCCATACCATATAATCCATTAACTTCTACAAAATCACCTGCAATATTATCAACTAAAGTAAATGAACCATCTTTTCTTAATTCAATATATTGCATACATCCATTTTCATTATAATAAGTACCAAAGTTTTTAAATGTACTTGTACTACCAGTACCATTAGGGCCACTATTAGTGTTAGTATTAGTGTTGGTGTTGGTGTTGGTATTAGTATTTGAATTATTATTTGTGGTATTACTATCAAAATCAATAGAGAATCTATCTCCAGTAGCACTTACTCCCACATCGTTTTGTAGAATTAAAGTTTTATTATCATTTATTAGAAAATCAAAACTTCTATTTTCAGAATCGTTTTTACATTTTAAAGTAATGATATTTTTATTTAATGTATATGTGCCATTAAATTCAAAGATGCCAAATTCATTTTTATCAATTAAGGCAAAAGAATTATCTTCTCTAAGCTCTAGATATGATGGCTCTTTAATATTTTGAGAAATATTATAGTAAGTTCCATAGGCAAATGTAACACCATCGTTTTCAGGTTTACTAGTGCTAAAAGAATCTGCAGATTTTGATCCTGCAAGACTTGTCCTTAAGATGATATTATCATCATCAACAATTTCAAATTTGATAGTTTCAAATTCGCCTACTTGAGTTTTTTCAACTTCTAAATTGATGACATTTTGATTAATTGACCATGTGCCACTTACTTCATAAGTTCCATCAAAGAAATTATCAGTTAAAACAAAACTATTATCTTTTCCAAACCATATTTTTGAATGTTCGGCATTGTCATATTCATCAATGGTGTTATAGTATGTTTTTCCTGCAATGTCATACTTATTGTTGTTAGTACAACCACAAAACATTATTAGTGATAATATTAGTAACAATAATTTTTTCATATTTTTTCCCTCTTAACTTTATTATATATTAAAAGGATGTATAAACATCCTTTAATATTTTAAGCATCTTTTAAGAAAACTTTATATGCACGATATGCCTCATAGATATCACCTTTTGAAGCAGTTTCATATGGTGCATGCATATTTTGTACAGCTATACCAGCATCAATAACATCCATATTGTGGTTCGCAAGCACATAAGCAATTGTGCCGCCTCCTCCTTGGTCAACTCTACCGAGTTCAGAGAATTGGAACATTATCTTATTCTTATCCATTATCTTTCTAATCTTAGCTACAAATTCTGCAGGAGCATCACTAGAACCTGATTTGCCACCAGATCCAGTAAATTTATTAAAGGAAATACCTTTTCCTAAATAAGCAGCATTTTTAGCTTCGTTTACTTGAGGATAATTAGGATCATATCCAGCAGAAACATCACTTGATAACATAAATGATCTTTCTAAGGCATGTCTTAGTTTTAAATCGTTATAATTTTTATCTTGTAGATTTAATAGTTCTGCAACACAGTTTTCAAAGAAAGCTGATTGAGCACCTGTTGAACCCATAGAACCAATTTCTTCTTTATCTGTAAGAATACATACAGAAGTACGTTTTGGATTATTAGATTCAAGTAATGCCATTAAAGATGTGTAAGCACAAATTCTATCATCATGGCCATAACCCATGACTAAACTTCTATCTAAACCTAAATCTCTAGCCTTACCTGCAGGAACAAGTTCTAATTCTGCAGAGATAAAATCATCTTCTTCAATGTTGTAGTCTTTTTTAAGAATATTTAAAATGTTTTTCTTAACTAAATCTTTTTCTTCTTTTTTACTTTTTGCAGGAATAGAACCAGCTAAAGCATTTAAATCTTCACCTTCAACTACTTTAGCACCAGTCTTAGTTAATTGATCTCTAGATAGATGTATTAGTAAATCAGATATTTCTAAAATAGGATCAGATTCTTTTTCACCAATACAAACATTGATCTTGCTTCCATCCTTTTTACATACAACACCATGTAGCGCTAAAGGTCTAGCTACCCATTGATACTTTTTAATGCCACCATAGTAGTGAGTATCAAATAATACTAATCCTGTATCTTCATAAATTGGATTTTGTTTTAAATCAATACGAGGTGAATCAATATGTGCACCTAGGATATTCATACCATCTTCTAATTCATCTTTACCTATGACAAATAGTGCAATTGATTTATCACGGTTATTGAAATAAACCTTATCTCCAGCTTTAAGACTCTTAACAGTACTAAACTCTTTAAATCCAGCTTTCTTAGCTAATTTAATAGTTTGCTCTACTGCTTCTCTTTCGGTTTTTGCATTATCTAAAAACTTCTTATAGCCTTCAGAAAAATCCATTACCTTTTTAATATCTTTTTCTTGGAATTTATCCCATACTGTTTTCATAAACTTCTCCTTCTAATAAGAACTTAATATCTCTTTTATAAGTTTAACAAATTTTTGTCTATCTATATCTAAAAACACTTCACAATTTCTTTCTTTGAATTTAGTATCAGACCATAAATCAGTAACTGTTTTACCTCTAGTGATGTTTCCTCTTGTTTCTACATAGACACCACATTTTTCAGATTTAAACCATTCAGGATACACCATATATACTATTGGAGTTGAATCGTGTTGGCAAAGACCGTGTAGATAATACTTCTTTCTATTCGCAAGTAAAACAGATGTAGAATCTTTAAATAGTTTTGCAGCCTTTGTATCTATCTTATATAAATCTAATACTTCTTCATCAGCTAAATATGCTTTATGAGTAACATCTAATCCAAACATATTAACTTTCATACCAGATATAAATACTATTTCAGCTGCCTCTGGATCAGCTAAAATATTAAATTCAGCACATGGACTTACATTTCCTCCATCTGCAGCACCACCCATGATATTTAATTGTTTAACATGTTCAACAAAATCAGGATATTTAATGATAGTTGTGGCAATGTTTGTTAAAGGACCAATTGCAATTATAGTAAGATCTTTGTTTAATTCTTTTGTTTTCTTATACATTGCATCCCAGGCTTTTTCAGTTTCAATAGGTGCTTTAGATCTTTCAATAATAGCTCCACCTATTCCATTATCACCATGAACACCTGCAGCTGTTTTAAGTTCTCCTATTAAAGGCTTTATTGCTCCTGGATATACCTTAACATCAGCTCTACCAGCTAAATTAAATACATCTGCACAATTTCTAAAAGCATTCTCCAAAGTAGTGTTACCTGCAACAGCTGATGCGCCTACAATATCTAACTGTTCCAATTTACAAGCAATCATAATCGCTAAAGCATCATCTATTCCAGTATCTGTATCTATCCAAATAGGTAATTTATTCATTAGATCTTCCACCCTTCATATTGTTTGCATGCATCAATTAACAATTGCACAAATTTATCTCTATTTAAGCCTACTACACATTTACAATTTGGCTTATTTCCAGTTCTACCTAAATAATCAGCAACAGTTGTACCTCTTGTATAATTTCCTGATAGTTCAACATCAACATAATAATCTTTTATAGTGAATATTTCAGGATGGATTAAAGACATTATGGCACATGGATCGTGTAAGGTAGCTCCTTTATGTCCTAATGATTTTACATGAATAAAGAAAAAGTCAAACCACTCAGCTACCACTTTAGCAACTGGATTATTTAAATTTCTAATAATATCAAACTCTTCAGGATAAACTAATGCTTTTTCAGTTACATCTAAACTAGACATTTGAAGTGGCAGACCACTATGAAATACTGTATATGCAGCTTCAGGGTCTACTAAAATATTGAATTCAGCAGCTGGTGTCCAATTGCCATTTCTTAAACCTCCACCCATAATTGAGATTATTTCTATCTTCTCTTTTAGTTCAGGATGAGACAGTAGTAATGCTGCAACATTACTTAAAGGACCTGTAGCAACTATAATCACTTTTTCTTTAGATTCTTTTAATACTTTAGCCATCATTTCTACTGCAGATAATTCTGATTCTTCATGATTTGGTTCAGGTAATTCAGGACCATCTAAACCTGATTCTCCATGGAAATTTGGAGCTATTATTAAATCAGATAACAATGGTACTTTTCTGCCTCTAGCAACCTCTATATCAATTTTTAATAAAGCAGCTATTCTTCTAGCATTATAAGTAACTTTATCTAGTGTTTGATTACCTGCAACAGTTGTGATTGCTTTAATATCAAACTCATTACATGCTTTAGCTAAAACCCAAGCAATCGCATCATCGTGACCTGGATCACCATCTAATATCACTGGTATTTTCTTATTAGTATCCATATTATTCCCCATAATTTCTTGTTTTTATTTTAACACACTAGTACTTCTAGATATGTTTAGACTATATATACAGATATAGTATATGATATATATAACAAAGAATTTTATATAGAAAGGTCAGTCAATATGAAATACTCATTTCCGAAAATTGATTTACATTTACATTTAGATGGTTCTTTTAGAACTTCTACTATCTTTGAACTTGCTGAAAAACAAAATGTTGA
>CADBMV010000058.1 GCA_902795865.1 uncultured Erysipelotrichaceae bacterium
AATATGTACTCTTTAGAGATGGACATCAATGTCAATGTTGTAAAGGCAAATCTAAAGACTCTATTCTAAATGTCCATCACATCGAGTCAAGAAAGACAGGTGGTTGTGCGCCAAACAACTTAATCACACTATGTGAGACATGTCATACAAAATACCATAAAGGTGAAATCAAATTACCTAAAACCATTAAAAGAGGAATGAAGTTTAATGATGCAACATTTATGAGTATTATGCGTTGGGCATTTTACAATAAGCTAAAGGAATTATATCAAAATGTAAGTTTAACTTATGGATATATAACAAAGAATACTCGCATAGACTATAATTTACCTAAAGAACATTATATTGACGCACGATGTATAAGTGGTAACCCATTAGCCTGTAGTGAAGGTATAGTATATTTTCAAAAGAAAATACGTTGTCACAACAGGCAAATACATAAGTTTAATACATCTAAAGGCGGTGTTCGTAAGAACAACCAAGCACCATATTTTACTAAAGGATTTTGTTTGTTTGATAAGGTATTAGCTAAAAACAAAGAATGGTATATTCATGGAAGACGCATTAAAGGTGCATTTGTACTAAAAACATTGGGTGGTAATACACTAGAGATTGTGCCTTCTAAAATTAAGAGAATATGTTCACAGCACGGATATATTACAGAGAGGAGGACGGCTTTCATCTAAGTCTTATAGAGGACGAGGTACCCAGCCGTATATTTCAATGGAAAATAATAATTTAATTAATGAAAAAGATGAATTAGTATTACCTGATTTCGAGTTAGATTCAGTGCAAAATGAAGATAAATCTGAATTTCCAGAAGTACATGATTTAATAGATAATCAAGTAAATACTGAAGTTAAAGAAACCGATGAGGTATTAAATAGTCAAGAAGTGCATAAGAAATTATTAGATACAATCGTAGATGATATTAATAATTCTGAAAATAAGCTAACTGTAAAAGATCTATTATTTAAATATGGATTACATGAATTTTTATTAACAGATGCATTAGGTAATATTTATGCTGAAGATGAATTATTAGATAGTGAAGGAAACAATCTATCTGATGAATTAGTAGATGAAGTATTTATACCTGAAAATGGTAAGTTAGCGCTAGTGCTTAAACCAGAAAAGCACACAAGTAATAAAAATATCTTAAAAATATTAATTCCAATATTATTAGGATTATTATTACTTGGAGCAGCGATGTTCGGATTATATAAATTTCTTGATAAGTCAAATAATTCTCCTACAGACGCAAACACATTTAATATTATGGATGTTCAAGATATCGATTTAGATGCTGCGTATGTAAATGGTATAGAGTATGGAAGCGGAACTATAAAACTTGATACTATATTAGATAAGGATAAATATATTAATTATAGTATAAAGGCAGAGCCAAGCGAATTAGATACTTCAAAAGTTGGCTCAACTAAAGTTAAATTTACGTTAACTAATATAAATAATGATAAGGAATCAAACGAATTTTTAAAGACGATAGAAGTTATAGACTCTAATCCTACTAATATTGTATTAAATATAAACGGTGTTAATTTAGAGGTTGGAGAAGAATTCAATTTAGATTCTTATGTTGAAGATTTAGAAGTTATTGATTCAATTGATGGTGAATTTGAATTAGTTGAAGAAGAACCTAAATTACGTGCTGACGGTACTTATGAAAAAGGTTGGTATACAATTACTGATAATGTTGATACCTCTAAAGAAGGTAATTATAAAATTGTAATTAGAACAGTAGATAAACATGGACAGGAGTTAAACAAAGAAATTCCAGTAAAAATTAAATCATTACAAGTAGATCCAACATCAGAACCAACTACCGCTCCTAGAAATACAGCTACACCTACTCCAACGCCAGTAGCAAATAATAAATGTAAATATACTATAATTGATAGGGCAGAAGTAAAAGAGGTTACACAGCGAGTTTGGGTAGTAGATGTCCCTGCACAATCATATCAAGAAGGACAAAGATGGGTTGAAACATCCCCAGCTCAGTATACAGAAGTATATGTTGTAGATGTTAAAGCAGATCCAGAACAAGGTATTGAAGAACAAGGACATTTAGAAACAGTAGTAATACAACCAGCGCAAGGTTATTGGGAGACTTATGTAATTCAAGAAGAAATTAAGGAACAAGGACATTGGGAAACTAAAATAATTGTACCTTATCAATCAGAACAATCTCATGTTGAAGAACGTGATTGTTAATATTTTAAAAGTGAAGGGAAGTTAATCTTTATATATGGATTAACTTCCTTTTATTTTTTTTTGAAAAACTATTTACTTTTTTCAAAAATGAATATATAATATATTTGAAGTTGAAAAATACTTCAATTTTTACAGAAAGGGTATAAAAATATTATGGTAAAAAATTTAAAGAAAGTATGTAGTATTTCCCTTATCGTATTTATGGTATTATCAACAGCAGGTTGTAAATGGTTTACCAAGACTGTTGATGAGACATCAAATACTGATACTGTGGAAACAGTCGATGTAGATACTAAAGATAGTAATACATTAGAGTCTACTGATAAAGAGTCAACTCCAGATGAAAAATCTAAAGAAGATGATAAAGTTATTGTTGGAACAGATTCTAAATCTGGTAAGACTACTCAAACTGGGACTCCAACTTATAGTGGTACTAAGGTTGCAAACGTAGCAAGTGGTACAGAAACATATGATTATGTTGAGCCAGTTATTGCACCAGTTCAACCAAGTACACCTAAAGATACAACAGCGCCAGTATTAACAGTTAATGATTTAGTTATTGAATTTGGTGCAACTCCTGATTTCTCAGGTTTCACAGCAATTGATAATAAGGATGGTTCATTAGTTGTATCTATTATTGGTAATTATAATAGTAAGAAAGCTGGAACATATCCAATGTCAGCAGTTGCTACAGATAAAGATGGTAATTCAGCAAGAGCATCATTTATTTTAACAGTAAATGAACACCCACGTCAAGGAGAACTTGATTCAGCAAATGCCGAAGTAGCAAGATTAAAAGGTATTTTAGATAGTGCTAAAAAGACATTAGATGATGCAGCAAAAGTTCTATCTACAAAGGAAACAGATTTAAATAATCTTTTAACTGATAAATCTCGTTTAGTTGAATTGTTAAGTAATTTAAAAGAAGAATTAAAACTTGCAGAAACTAATCTAAAAGATGCCCAAGATACATTAGCAAGAGCACAAAGTAGATATGATGCAGCAGTAACATATAGAAATTCAGCGAATGTGTTAAATGCTATTCAAGCAATTATTTCTGGTCAAGCAACTTTAGAGGAAGTTAAAGAAACAAGAGAATTTGCAAAAACAAATTTAGAAGAAGCTAAAGATGAATTAGAAACAGCAAAAAATACTTTAAAGGCAGCTGAAAAAGTATTAGAGGATTTAAATACAACATTATCTAATAAAGAGGCTGAACTTGATAAATTAGTAGTTATTATGAATGATGCAACTACTAATAAGACAGATGCTGAAACTGCGGTTAATAATGCGTTAGCAGATGTAAATGATAAACAAGCAATTTATGACGCAGCAGTAATTAGAGCTACTGATTCAGATGAATTTAGATTAGCCAAGGCTGAATTAGATAGAGCTACTGATGCATTAGAATTAGCTAAGAAAAATAAATCAGATGCAGAAGATTATTTAGTTACAGCTGTAAGTACTTTAGAATCAGCGATTATAGATAAGAAGGTTAAAGATGACGCATTAGTTGTTGCTACACAAGAAAAATCTAACGCAGATGCAGAATTAGCTGAAGCACAAGCTATTAAAGAACAAGCCGAAGCAGTATATAATACAGCTAATACAAATAATGAACAAGCTAAATCAGATTATGAAACAGCATTAAGTAATTTAGCATTAGCTCAAGAAAGAGTAGCAAATGCTGAAAAGGCAGTTACAGAAGCTGAAAAAGCATATGATAACGCAGAAACAAGATTAGCATTAGCTGCACAGAGTGTATTAGATGCTCAAACAGCAGTATCAGAAGCTCAAGCAGTTATTAGTCAAGGTTCGTTAGGTTTCTTCAAATATCATGAATCAACAAGAGCGATTGATGCTATCGAATATAGATTAGGAAATCAAAATAACCCAGATAATACAAAGGGTACAGCCTATGGTTGGGGAGCAACCAATATTGGAGCTGAAGGTGATGCAACTTCATTAGAAAATATGAAGATTGCAATTGATTTAATTGAAGTTGGCAATCAACATAGAGCCGAAGATGATAATAACAGTGGAGTTAATAAACTTCCATTGAAAATAACAGATGCAGCTATGGCTAAAGCTCAAGTTCAAGCTAATGCAAGTTCAACAAAGGTTGAGCATAGTAGAATCTATGCAGGTGGTGAAAACTTAGCTTGGGGTTATAGTAATCCATATAGCGGTTGGTATACTATGGAAAAAGCAAGATGGGATAATAATACTGGTGGTGTAACAGGTCACTACGAAAACTTAGTTAACCCAACTAATTATGCGAGTATGAGATATACAGCAACAGGATTTGGTTATAATAGTGATGATTCTGACCCAGATACTTATCCAACAACACACTCTCAAATGTTCTGGTCAGATGTAAATGGAGATACAACCTATACAGTAGAAGAATATAGAACTCGATTCAATGCATATTATGATATGGTAATGACCAATCTACAAAATGCACAAGCAAGAAAAGAAGCTGCTATACAAGAACTTGAAAGAATCCAAAACGCAGGCAATGATGCAAGTGCTACACATGCACAAAAGATTAAAGATGCAGAATATGCAGTTGCTATCGCAGAAAAAGCCGTCATGGATGCACAAGATGACTTATCTAAAGCACAAACTACTTTAGTTCAAAAAGAACTTGAAAT
>CADBMV010000059.1 GCA_902795865.1 uncultured Erysipelotrichaceae bacterium
ACATCTAGGACATACATGACCATTTGCCATTTCAATTTTAACCTCGATGTTTTCATACATTGGAAGTTTCTCATCTACAAATGATACCTTAGCAATTATCAACCATTGATTGATCTTATCGTTAAATGCATCCAACAATAGTTTTTGATCTTCTTGATTTAGATGCAATAAGGCATGTGCCTGCATTGGTTTTTCAATAACTTTATTATTGATTGCTTCTTCTCTCGCCTTGAAGATATCAGTTCTTATTTCATGAAGTCTATTGAAGTTTTCTTTAATCACATCCTGATTATCAAATGACTTAACTTCAGGGAAATGTGTATAGTGAACAGAACTTGCTTCATCTGATTTGAAATATGTCCATACCTCTTCACATGTGAATGATAGTATCGGTGCCCATAGTTTCACAAGATAATCAACTGCTTCATATAATACAGTCTGTATCTTTCTTCTTCTAGGTGAATCAAGTTTATCACAATAAAGAATATCTTTCGCAAAATCACAATAGTAACTTGATAGATCATTTGTCATGAAGTTAGTCATTGTTGAAGTGGCTAATACATAATCATAGTTATCATATGCATTGATTGTTTTTTTAGCCATTTCATTTAATGAAATCATCATGTATTTATCTACTGGATCTAATTCATCATATAAAACTTTATCATCTTTTCTAAAATCATCAGGATTGATATTTCCTAACATGAATCTGAAAGTATTTCTAATCTTACGATATTGTTCAGAAACCTGCTTAAGATTTGAATCACCTATTCTCATATCAGCCTTAAAATCTTCAGTAGCTGCCCATAATCTTAAAATATCAGCACCATATTGATTGATGATCTTTATTGGATCTACAACATTACCAACCGATTTATGCATTGCTTCACCTTTTGAGTCACACACATAACCATGTGATAATACTGATTTATATGGAGCTACATTATTAGTTGCGATTGAAACTATTAATGAAGAGTTAAACCAACCACGGTATTGATCAGAACCTTCAAAATAAATATCACAAGGATATGAATATCCCCTAGCAATTAGTTCGTTCCAAGAAGAACCAGAATCAAACCAAACATCCATAATGTCACTTTCTTTTGTGAAGTTACCATTTGGAGATAACGGATTAGTATAACCTTGAGGTAGTAAATCTTTTGCTGAAGAATCAAACCAAACATTTGATCCATGTTTTTTAAATAGATCAGCAATATGATCAAACACTTCTTTTTCAATAATTGGTGAACCATCTTCATTATAAATAATAGGAATTGGTACACCCCAAAGTCTTTGTCTTGAGATACACCAATCTTTTCTATCTTTAACCATGTTTGTTAATCTTAATTCACCAAAAGAATTAATCCACTTAACATTTTTAATTGCATCAAGTAATTGTGGTTTAATCTTTTCAATAGATGCAAACCATTGAGTTGTAGCCCTAAAGATAACTGGTTTCTTAAGTCTATCATCATGAGGATATGAGTGTTCAACCCATTCAAGCTTCAATAAATGACCTTTTTCTTCTAACCAATTAGTAATAGTCTTATTTGCATCAAAAACAAATTGACCTTTAAGCCATTCACCTGCTTCATCAGTCATACAACCTTTTTCATCTACTGGACATACAGTTGGTAGACCATATTTTTGTGTTGTATAAAAGTCATCTAAACCATGACCACCCGCAGTATGAACACAACCTGTACCATCTTCATCAGTTACATAATCAGCCAGACAGATTAAAGATTGTTTTTCTTCAGGATATAATACCTGCTTACAAGTAATACCTTCTAGTTGTTTACCTTTAAATGTGTTTAAAACTTTATAATCATTAATCTCAAATTTTTCCATTAAACTTGAAACAAGGTTTTTCAGCATTATCAGTTTACCCTTTTCAGTTTCAACTACATCATATTCAAGATCTGGATTAAGTGTTATAGCTACATCACCTGGTAAAGTCCATGGAGTAGTTGTCCATATTACAAACTTTTCATCTCCATTTAATACACCCTTGCCATCTAAAACATCAAAGGTCACATAGATTGTTGGATCTTTTCTATCAATATAAACAATCTCTGAATCAGCAATTGCAGTTTCTTGATATGGAGACCAATAGATTGGTTTTAATCCTTGGAAGATCATGCCATCTAATGCCATCTTTGCAAAAGATCTGATCTGTCTTGCTTCAAATTCAGGATTTAAAGTAATATATGGATTTTCATAATCAGCAACCTGTCCTAGTCTTCTTTCAGTTTCCATCTGTTGCTTTATCTGAGTATGTGCATATTCTTCGCATTTTTCTCTAAATTCCTTAGCACTGACTTCTTTACGATTGACACCTAATTTCTGAATTGCATTTTCAATTGGCAGACCATGAGTATCCCAACCAGGGAAAAACGGTGTGTAATAACCTAACATTGCCTTTGACCTTACAATAAAATCTTTAATAATACGATTCATTGCAGTACCAGCATGCAGATTACCATTGGCATATGGTGGTCCATCATGTAAAACAAAAGGTGTTTTATCCTTATTCTTTTCTAAAATCTTGTGATAATGATCATCTTCTTCCCATTTTTTCAAGATATCTGGTTCCTTATTAGGAAGATTGCCTCTCATTTCAAAATCAGTTTTAGGCATGTGTAATGTGTCTTTGTATTCCATATATACTCCTTTCAAATAAAAAGGTGTTACCAAAGGTCGCCAGTAGCGAGGTACCACCTTTATTTGTTACTCTAACTCTTAACGCGAGATACGCTGATATTTTTAATATCAGAGCTCATAAGTGATTTTTGAATAACTATGTATCTTTTTTCACCAACCAAAGACTCTCTTAAACAATTATTATTCAAACATGTCTTAATCTTAGCTTAATATTCTTCAACACCTAAGTTAATGTCGCCACCAACTTGTAGGTTCTTTGGTGAACAAAGTATTACATTTTCACCAATCTTTTTAATAGCACCATCTACACCAAATACTACACCAGACAAGAAATCAATAATTCTTTGACGATATTCAGATGGCATTCTATGTAAATTAACACAGCAAGCTCTTTTATTCTTAATGTGATTACCTATTTCTTCAGCTTCATCAAAATTTCTTGGTTCAAACAATACGATGTTTGTATTAGCGGTAATTGATGAAGAACCTTGTAAAGTTCCTTTTTCATAAGGAGATACAGCTTCAGCTTCTTCTTCTGTTAATTCTAATTGTTCATCATCCTCTTCAGGCGCAATAAATTCTTTTAATCTATCACCAAATCCCATAATAATTCTCCTTTACTTCCCTAATATTTTATCAAAATTAGAGCTCTTTTATCAACTTATTCTTTACTAAGTAATTATAGAATCCATCTTCTAAGACATCATCTGTTTCTTCAAAATCATATTTCTTCAAACTGTTATCACTATTTGCCATAATAACAGGATGACCAACTGCTTGTAACATCTCTATATCATTTAAACCATCACCAAAACAATAAGTATCTTCAATTGGTATATTTAAATATTCTATAACCTTTTTAACACCAAAACCTTTATCAATACCTATACTATTAATATCAAAAGAACTAGAGAAATTATGTTTTGTAGCCTTTACATAGTCTTTTAATTCTTCTTGAACTTTAATACATATATCTTCATTTTTAAAACCAATCATTGCAATACAATAAGCATCATCTTCATCGCTATTAGATTGATGTTTTTTTAAAGCTGATCCCCATCCATCTGTGAACAATTTAAATGCTTCACTTTCAGTAGAATTAATAAATAAATCATTTAGTGTTTCAAGAATATAAAAACCATCATATTTATCAACTATTTCTTTAACTTTTTGTACAGCTGTATTACTTAAATAATCTTGATGAATCATTTGTTTGTTATATTCAGTATAAGCTCCATTACATAAAACAAAACCACTGGGATTAAGATCAATAATATCTTGGTTTAATAGAGCTTTACATCTACCAGATGCAATAAAAAAGTAATTGTCTTTTTTTAATTGTTCAACAGCATATTTGGTTTTATCAGAAATCTTAAGCATTCCTCTAGAACCATCAATGATTGTTCCATCAATATCACAAAATATAATCTTTTTCATACTTGTTTATTATACTAAAAAAGTAAGATATTTCTTACTTTATTTAGAAAGCTTTATAACACTTGTAACATTATAACCTGCTTGCTTTAATTTGTTAGAAGCATCTATATCACCATAAGTTATCACAACTACTTCTATTCCTCTGTTGTTATTGTATACAGCAAGATTAGATATAGAAATCTTTTCTTCAGATAGAACTCTAGATATGTCTTCCATTATTCCTATTTTATCTTCAGGTATATTAATTACATATCGCATACCATCATGATTATATCCAAGTAAATCAATAAAAGCTGTAAAGATATCATTATGTGTAATAATACCTATTAGTTTTTCATCTTCAACAACAGGAAGACAACCAATATCATTTTTTCTTAAGACTGTAGCAGCTTGTTCAAGTAGAGCATCTTTATCTATTGTAATAACATCTTTAATCATGATATCTGAGATCTTAAGTTTATTTAGTAAATAATTTAATTCAAACACAGATAATGTAGAAGCATTATTTGGTGTATTTGAAGTAATGACACTCTCAGTTACTAAGCCTACAAGCTTTCCTGAATCATCTACAACTGGTAATCTGTGCAAATCATTTTCAGACATTAAATCAACAGCTTCAGAAACTGATGCATTTGGACCTATTGTGATAGGATTTTCAACCATATTATCTTTTACGTACATACTAACCTCCTAGATATGCTTTCTTAATATCTTCACTGTTTAGTAATTGTTCACCAGTACCAGACATAACTATTTTTCCTGTTTCAATTACATATGCCCTATTAGCAATTCCTAATGCCATTTTAGCATTTTGTTCAACAAGTAAAATTGTTACACCTTTACTATTTATATCTTTAATTATATCGAATATTTCTTTAACTAATAATGGCGATAAACCCATACTAGGCTCATCTAACAACATAATCTTTGGCTTAGACATTAAAGCTCTAGCCATTGCAAGCATTTGTTGCTCACCACCAGAAAGTGTACCACCTAATTGTTTCTTTCTTTCTAATAATCGAGGAAATAAAGAATAGACATATTCCATATCTTTAGCAATACCATCTTTATCTTTTCTTAAATAAGCACCTAAAATTAAATTTTCTTCAACTGTCGAATTATGAAATATTCTTCTTCCTTCAGGTACTTGAACAAGTCCTCTAGAAACAATTTTTTCACTTGCTATCTTACTTATTTCTAAATCATCAAAAAATATAGAACCACTTTTAATTGGCACAATTCCACTAACCGCATGTAAAGTAGTGGTCTTACCAGCACCATTTGCACCAATCAACGCTACTATTTCATGGTCATTAATTTCAAAACTTATATTTTTTACTGCTTCAATAGCACCATATGCAACAGATAAATTTTCAACTTTAAGCATACTATGCACCTCCTAAATAAGCTTCAATAACCTTAGGATTATTTTTTATTTCTTCAGGTGTACCAACAGCTAATATTTGACCATAATTTAACACTGTAATTCTTTCACATATTCCCATTACAAATTTCATATCGTGTTCAATTAATAGAATTGCAATATTAAATGTATCTCTAACCTTTTTAATAGTATTCATTAATTCTAAAGTTTCAGATTCATTCATTCCGGCAGCAGGTTCATCTAATAACAATAAACTTGGATTAGTTGCAAGTGCTCTAGCAATCTCTAATCTTCTTTGACCACCATATGGTAAAGATGAAGCTAAACTATCTGCATCTTTATCTAAATTAAAGATCCTTAATAATTCCATAGCTTTTTCATGTTTTTGGTTTTCTTGATCATAGAATTTTTTTGTTCTAAAGAAAGAATCAAATAAAGAATAATCAGTATCATTATTCATAGCAGTTAAAACGTTTTCTTCAACACTCATTTGATTAAACAATCTAATATTTTGAAATGTTCTAGCTATTCCTAATTTATTAACTTCAAATGTTGATACTTTACTAAGTACTTTGTCATTTAAAACAATTTCTCCTCTGGAAGCTTCATAAACTTTTGTAAGTAAATTAAAGATTGTCGTTTTACCTGCTCCATTAGGACCAATTAAACCACATATTTCACCTTCATATATTTTGAAATTGAAATTATTTACTGCAGTTAAACCACCAAAATCAATTCCAAGTTTATTTGCTTGTAAGACAAGTTTTTTCTCAGGCATTGTTTTGATCCTTTCTTTTAAATATACCTATTAAGGAATTAAATGAATTCTTAATAGTCTCATTATTACTTATCAGCATAATCATAATTAATACAAGTGCATAAGCAATCATACGATAATCAGATAATGATCTTAATAATTCTGGAAGTAATACCAAAATTGTAGTAGCAACAATGGTTCCAGGGATATTTCCTAAACCACCTAGTACCACATAAACTAAAATCATTATCGATAGATTAAAATCAAATTTTGCAACAGATAAAGTTGTATAGTTTAAAGCATATAAGGCGCCTGCTCCACCAGCTAAAATACTAGATACTACAAAACAAAGTGTCTTTGCCTTAATAACATCAATTCCAATAGAACTAGCCGCTATTTTATTATCTCTGGATGCTTTAATAGCTCTACCATATTTAGAATTGATTAAATTAAATACAATGAACAAAGTAAATAACACCATAATAATAGCAACAGTAAAATTAGAAAACTTTGTATTACCTGTAGAACCTACAGGTCCATTTATTAGCATCTTACCACCATCTAGTGTAAAGTTTTGATTAATAAAGCTAAAATGAATACCACTATCATCAAATCCTAAATAAATATTGTTCAATAAACTTTTAACAATTTGACAAAAAGCTAATGTAACTATCGCAAGATAATCACCTGATAGCTTTAATACTGGTATTGAAATTAGATAACCAAAAATTCCTGAAATGATTGAACCAGCTAAAATAGCTACGATAACTCTCAAAGCTATATTAGGTACTAGCGAATAAACATAATTTGAAATAGCACTTCCTACAAAAGCGCCTATGCCCATAAACGCAGCATGGCCTAATGATAGATCGCCTGAAAAACCAACAACAAGATTCAAAGCAAGAGCCACTATTATATAGCAACATGTAGGTACTAATAAACTGGTTAATAAATATGAAAGATTATTAGTTTTAATTAATACTTCAATAATCAAATACATTAAAACTACTATTCCATAAGAAATAGTCATATTTGAATGTTTACGATTAAAAAGAAAACTAAATAGTTTTTTCATACTAAACTTTTTCATTAACCTTTCTACCTAATAAACCAGTAGGTTTTATTAATAAGACAATAATTAAAATCGCAAATACAATAGCATCAGATAATTGTGTAGAAATATAAGCCTTAGATAAAGTCTCAATTATTCCAAGCATTATACCACCCACTAATGCGCCAGGGATTGAGCCTATTCCACCAAATACTGCAGCAGTAAAGGCTTTAATGCCAGGCATAGATCCTAAAGTAGGATATACTGCAGGATATGCGGCGCAGAATAGTGCTGAAGCTATAGCAGCTAAACCCGAACCAATCGCAAAAGTAATTGAAATAGTTCTATCAACATTTATACCCATTAATCTAGCTGCATCTTTATCTTCTGATACTGCACGCATTGCCATACCTATTTTTGTTTTGTTTACAAATAATGTTAATACAAGCATTATTAACAAACATACAAGTATAGTAATAATAGTTAAATAACTAATTGAAATGCTTCCAAAACTAAAGGAACCATTAGATATGATATTTGGAAATATCTTATTAGATGAAGTCCAAAATAGTTGTGCAAGATTTTGTAATAAATAACTTACACCAATTGCAGTTATTAACACAGAAAGAGAACTAGCTTTTCTTAATGGTTTATATGCTAGTCTTTCAATAATAATACCTAATAGCAAACATATTAAAATGGAAATTATAATACTTAAAAGAATTGGAAGATTAAATTTATAAATCATGAAGAATATTATATATGCGCCAATCATAATAACATCACCATGAGCAAAATTCAGCATCTTCGCAATGCCATATACCATCGTATAACCTAACGCTATAATAGCGTAAACACTACCTAGCGATATTCCATTTATTAAATACGTAAGAAATAACATAATAAATCAAAAAGTCAAATGGCTATAATTAAATAACCATTTGACTATATTATACAAACTATTGTGGGTCAGTGTATGCACCATCGTGAATAACTACAGCCATAGGAACCTTAGTTACTTGACCATTAGCTTGCCACTTAGATTCGCCTGTAACACCAGTAAATGTTAAACTAAGAATTTGATTAACCATTGCATCACAAATATCTTGTGCAGACATATCAGCAGTGATATTTCCAGCTTTTACACATTCATACATTGCATATACTACATCATATGCATCAGCAGCAAATTGGTTAGGAGTTGATCCAAATTTACTTTGATATTCACTAACAAAATGTTGAACATTTGAATCTGGTGAAGTAGCTGAGAATGGTGTTAACAAATATACACCTTCAGCAATTGAAGAATCAAAACCATCTTGTCCTAGAATTCCATCCATACCATCAACACCAAAGAATATTGGAGCATAATTCATTGTATTAGCTTGGTTTAGAATATATGTTGCATGCTTATAGTAAATTGGAAGGAATACTAAATCAGCACCAGCTTGTTGAGCAGCAGTAAGTTGAACTGAAAAATCTGTATCTGCATCCACAAATGTTCCTTCATATACAACATTTAATCCTAAATTCTTAGCTTGTTCCATAAATTTGTTATAAACTGAAACTGAATAGTCAATATCATTTTCGTATATAATCGCAATACTAGAACCTAAGTTATTCATACTGATATAATCAGCAGATGCAATTCCTTGGTTAGGATCTGTAAAACACATTTGGAAGATATTTCCATAATAATCATTTTCATTGTTTCCATCACCCTTTAGAGTTAATAAAGGATTAGAACCTGATGGAGTCATTGCAAAGATTTTGTTTTCTTCATATAGTGGAGAAACTCTAATGCCAGCACCTGAAGTAGTTGTACTTAAAGATAATTGCATACCCCAGTCCATTAAAGTACCAAATGCAGTTTCAGCTTGATCTGGATCGCCTTGGTCATCTTGGAAATTAAGTACAAATTGAACACCACCTAGAGCATTAATTTCATCAACTGCTAACTGTGCAGCATTTTTAACGGCATTACCATATTCAGCATAATCGCCACTAGTAGGTCCAGAACCACCAATCTTGATAGCTTGAACATCATTTGCTTGATTGTTGTTGTTATTGGAGTTTCCACTACTTGAACAAGCAGTCATAGAAAACATACACATAACGACAATCAGAATAGTAAATAGTTTTTTCATAACAAATTCCTTTCAATAATATATAGAACAGTTAAACTGTATCTATCAAAATAAAAGATGAGCTATTCGACAACACCAAGCTCATCCACCTAAAACAATATCAGCTCAACATTATCGATAAATAATCTACGCACCCACAATAATAAGACCACGTAATATACGTAGGACTAAAATATCGATAATGATAATCACGTTATCATATACAAAAGAGAATACTTCGTTTACTTTTTTCATAACTAAGTTCTCCTTTCTTGATATGAATTAAGTTTATCATCTCAAGAATAGATGTCAATATATTTTCATAATAATTTCTGAAAATTTTACATATTTTTTAATAAATTATGTAAATATTTTCATTAATCATATGATAGAATCATTATATGAGTATTTATATACCCGAAGGATATACTTCCTCTTTAGATCTATATGATACACAATCTTCAATAAGTTTAATTAAAAGAACTTTCGAAGGTCTTTTAACACAAGCATTAAATTTAAAAAGAGTTAGTGCCCCTTTGTTTGTGCTAGAAAGCAGTGGCTTAAATGATGATTTAGATGGTAAGGCAAAGCCTGTAAGTTTTGTTGCACCAGATATTGATAAGAAATGTGTTATAGTTCACTCCCTTGCGAAATGGAAAAGAATGGCTTTATATGAATATAACTTCTATGAAGGAAATGGCTTATACACAGATATGAATGCAATTAGAAAAGATGAACAGTTAGATAATCTTCATTCAATATATGTGGATCAATGGGACTGGGAAAAAGTAATAAATGTAAAAGATAGAAATCCCTATTTCTTATATGAAACAGTTGGTTTAATACATGAGTGTATTCTAAAAACATTAGAAGTTTTAAAAACAAAACATCCTTCAATTTCAACAACATTAGAAAAACAACTACATATCTTTGATTCTCAAGAACTAATCAATATGTATCCAAATCTTAATAGTAAACAAAGAGAATATGAAGTTGTAAAGAAATATAAATCTGTATTCATTAAAGGAATTGGCCATAAATTATCAGATGGATACCCACACGATAATAGAGCTGCTGACTATGATGATTGGAATTTAAATGGTGATTTATTATATTATGATGAGCTTCTAGATTGCCCTATTGAAATATCTAGTATGGGTATTAGAGTTGATGAAAATTCTTTAGTTGAACAATTAAAAATAAAAGATGAAGAATATAAACTCAAATATAAATATCATTCTATGATTCTTAATAAAACTTTACCTTATACAATTGGTGGAGGTATAGGAGAATCTAGATTGTGTATGCTTCTAATGAATAAAGCACATATTGGTGAAGTACAATCATCAGTATGGGATGAGAAAACATGGAACTATTGTAAAGAAAAAGGAGTAATTATTCTATAAAAAAACACTTATCAATATGTGAATGATAAGTGTTTTTATAATATTTAAGTTTTAATTATCTCATGTAATAAGGTTTTACATATGCAGGAACACCATCGTTATAAATAACAACAGGAGAACCTACTATTAATGGTCTTAAATAATTATATGCTTCTTCACTGATTCCTCTATAGTTTGGAAGAATCCATTCTGCTGGGAATGATTTTACGAAATTAGCTACCTTATCAGCATCAACTGCAAAGTATTCAACATCGTATTCTTCGCCATCTTTTCTTCTAACACCAACCATCTTGCCTGTAAACTTACCATCAGTTGAATGCATATGAGCAGACATACCAAGTTGGAATGATTCTGTAACATCAACTAATGATTGACCGGTTGCAAAACATCTTTGAGCAGTAGATAAATCTTGAACTTTGCATCTTTGTGCAGTGCCTGATTCTAAAATCATATTCTTTAAAGCGTTCCCTGCGCCACCTAATATCGCATGACCAAAGCCATCATTCTTAGCTTCGCCAGCAGCAATATATGTACCATCAGCATATTTACAACCTTCTGATACAACTACATAACATTTATTCTTTTCATCAATGCAACGTTTTACTTCTGCAAGGAATACTTCTTTATCAAAATCAACTTCAGGAAGTATAACTAAATCAACAATTCCTGATAAACAAGCACTAGATGCAAGCCAACCAGCATCTCTACCCATTGTCTCTAAAATGAATACTTCTTGTCTTGTGTATACATTAACATCTAACCAAGTATGAAGTGCTACAGTAGAAATAAATTTAGCTGCACTAGCAAAACCAGGACAATGATCTGTGTGCATTAAATCATTATCAACAGTCTTAGGACAACCTACAAATCTATGTCCTTCAATACCATGTTCTTTTGCATATTG
>CADBMV010000060.1 GCA_902795865.1 uncultured Erysipelotrichaceae bacterium
CACCAAAGAAACCTAGAGGATAAGGAGGAAACATATGAATAAATTTGAACGTCCAAAATTTAAAGTTAGTGATTATGTTGAATCAGAGAATTATGGTAAATTTGTAATTTCTCCTCTAGAAAGAGGTTTTGGTACAACATTAGGCAATGCCTTAAGAAGAACAATGTTATCATCTTTACCAGGTGGTGCAGTATATTCTATTAAAGTAGATGGAGTATTCCATGAATTCTCATCTATTAAAGGTGTTAAAGAAGACGTTACATTAATCGTCTTAAATATCAAAAATTTAATTTTAGATATTGCAGATGATGATACATATACATTAAGAATTTCAGCTAAAGGTCCTTGTACTGTAAAAGCTGAAGATATCATCTTACCTGCAGGTGTAGAAGTATTAAATCCAGATCTTGAAATTGCACATCTAGATAAGGGTGGCGAATTAGAGATTGAACTATTAGCTAAGAATGGTAGAGGATATGTTTCTGCAGATGAAAACAAACAACTTCATCAAGGTTCATCTCAAGGTATTGGTACTATCTATACTGACTCAATCTATACACCTGTTGTTAAAGCAAATTATGAAGTAGAACCTACTCGTGTTGGTCAATCTGCTAAGTATGATGAATTAACAATGGAAGTATGGACTAATGGTTCTATTAATCCTAAAGAATCTTTAGCTCTAGCTTCTAAAATCTTAGTTTCGCATTTAGAATTATTATCTGAAGTTGATACAGCAGTTTCAGAAATGGATTCTTTAATGCAAGACTATGTAAATGAAGGTAATGCTAAAAAGATTAATATGTCTATTGATGATTTAGATTTAACTGTTAGATCTTATAACTGTTTAAAAAGAGCTGGTATCTCTACAGTTGAGGAATTAACACAAAAAACTGAAGAAGAAATGAGTAGAGTTAGAAATCTTGGTAAGAAATCTTTAAAAGAAGTTAAAGAAAAACTTCAAGCTTTAAATCTATCATTTAAACACAATGACTAAGGAGGAAAAGATATATGTGGAATCGTAGATTAGGTAGAACTGCAGATCATAGAGTTGCCCTTCTTAGAAACATGGCTACTGATTTAATTCTTAAGGGTAAGATTTCTACAACAGAAATGAAAGCTAAAGAATTAAGAAGTGTTGTTGATCATTTAATCACAGTAGCAAAAAAAGATGATTTAGCTGCTAGAAGACAAGCTGCATCATACTTAAGAAATGTTACTACTAAAGATGGCAAAACTGCTGTTCAAGTATTATTCGAAGAAATCGCTCCTAAATATAAAGATAGAAATGGTGGTTACACAAGAGTTTCTAAAACTGGATTTAGAAAAGGCGATGCTGCCCCAATGGCAACAATTGAATTAGTATAATTAGAATGAAGCTCCCGTTTGGGAGCTTTTATAATGTAGAGATCATTATAAACTAAATTTTTCAAATAGAACAAATAGCGATTAAAATGATAGTAGACTATTGATTTAATCGAAATAATTTATATAATAGTATTAAGGTGATGTATATGTACATAAGAAGAGATATAGAAAAAACAATAATGGAAGTTGCAAAATCATTTCAAGTTATAACTCTTTATGGAAGCAGACAAGTTGGTAAAACGACTACTGTAGAATATTTGTTTCATAATACATTTAGATTTGTGACACTTGATAGTGTTGATGATTATGATTTGGCAAACGAAAACCCAAGGGGCTTTTTAGAGGTTTATGGTTGGCCATTAATAATAGATGAAGTTCAAAAAGCTCCAGGCTTACTAAATGAGATAAAAAGAATTGTTGATAAGCAAAGAAGAGATTGGATGAGAGATGGTAAAGAAAGAGAATTGATGTATATATTAACAGGTTCCAATCAATTTGATTTGCAAGAAAAAATATCTGAATCATTAGCTGGAAGAACTGCAATATTAGAATTATCTAGTTTAACACAAATAGAAAAAATAAATATTGAAGGCAACATTTTTAAAGTAAATATTGATGAGTTATTACAAAAAGAAAAAAAATATAATATTTACAAAACTAAAAACGAAATCTTCGACTATATTTTTGAAGGTGGTTATCCAGATATTATTACAAAAGAAACACCAAGAGATCTATATTTTAAATCATATATTGCTACATACATCGAAAAAGATATTAGAAAACTAATATCAGTAGATTATGAAACACAATTTAGAAGATTTATGAAACTTATTGCTTTAAGAACAGCGCAAGAACTCAATTATGAAAGTATTACCAGTGATTTAGGAATAAATGTCGCAACATGTAAAAGATGGCTTTCTATTTTGGAAACATCAGGCATTATAGTGTTACTACAACCTTATATGGCTAATATCTCAAAAAGAATAATAAAATCACCTAAATTATATTTTATGGATACTGGTCTATGTTCTTATCTTTGTAAATGGCCTAATGCTGAAATGTTAAGAGACTGTGCAATGTCGGGAGCTTTTTTTGAAACATATGTAGTTAGCGAAATTATCAAAAGCTACTATAATGCAGGTATTAATCCAAAGGATTATTTATACTACTATAGAGATATTGATAAAAAAGAAGTAGATATATTAATTGTTGAAAATGAGTGTATTTATCCAGTTGAGATAAAGAAAAACTCAAGTCCAAATAAACCAACCAAGAACTTTAAAGTATTATCAAAGTATAATAAACCAATTATGCCAGGTCTAGTTATTGATACAACAGATAAAATCAGACCAATTAATGATTCAGCATATTCATTCCCAGTCTCATTAATCGGATTATAAATAA
>CADBMV010000061.1 GCA_902795865.1 uncultured Erysipelotrichaceae bacterium
AAAGGAGTTATTATTCTATAGTTTGATGAATCAATCAATGAAATAGGTCTGGGAAACCCAGACCTATTTCTATGATGATTTATCTCATATAATATGGTTTTACATAAGCTGGAACACCATCATTGTATATTACAACTGGTGAGCCAACAATCAGTGGTCTAAGATACTTATATGCATCTTCAGTAATACCACGATAATTAGGTAAAATCCAATCAGATGGGAATGATTTGACAAAGTTAGCAACCTTATCAGCATCAATTGCGAAGTATTCAACATCATACTCTTCGCCTTCTTTTCTTCTGACACCAACCATCTTACCAGTAAACACACCGTCAGTAGAATGCATATGTGCAGACATACCAAGCTGGAATGACTCAGTAACATCTACAAGTGATTGACCAGTAGCGAAACATCTTTGTGCGGTTGATAGATCCTGAACCTTACATCTTTCAGCAGTGCCTGATTCAAGAATCATATTCTTTAATGCCATACCTGCTCCACCAAGTACAGCATGGCCAAAGCCATCACCCTTAGCTTCACCAGCTGCAATGTATGTACCATCCGCATACTTACAACCTTCAGATACAACAACATAGCACTTATTCTTTTCTTCAATGCAACGTTTTACTTCCGCAAGGAATACTTCTTTTTCAAATGTAACTTCTGGAAGTATTACCAAATCAACAATACCTGAAAGACATGAACTTGCGGCAAGCCAGCCTGCATCTCTTCCCATTGTTTCAAGAATGAATACTTCTTGTCTTGTATAGACATTTACATCTAACCATGTGTGTAATGCAACAGTAGAAATGAATTTAGCTGCAGAAGCAAAACCTGGACAATGATCTGTGTGCATTAGATCATTGTCAACTGTCTTAGGACAACCAACAAATCTATGTCCCTTTATATCGTGTTCCTTAGCATATTGGCTAAGTGCAGCAACGGTATCCATTGAATCATTTCCACCTGTGTAGAACATTGTTTCAATATCGTATTTTTCTAATACTTCAAATAATTTTTCAAAATCAGCAAGATTATCTCTTTTTAATTTATAACGGCATGAACCTAAAGCACTTGATGGAGTTTGTCTTAAAATATCGTTTTCCATATCTGACATATCAGTCAAATCAACAAATCTTTCTTGTAAGATTCCTTCAATACCATTTAAACCACCATAGACCTTATCATAATAAGGATTTAATTGGTTTGCTTTTACAACACCTGCAACAGTTGCATTGATAACTGATGTAGGACCCCCAGATTGAGCTACTAAACAATTACTCATAATTAATTCTCTCCTTTTAACTACTATATAATAACATAAACTACACATCTTTTTTCATCTTAGATTCTTTAAAGCTTTCAATAGTTTCATTAATCTTATCTCTATCTAATCTTATGTGATATAAATCGTTAAATTCTAATAAAAGCTGCTTATTTCCAGATTCGTATTCAGTTAATAAATCATATTTTTCTTTTAATTCTTCAGCACTCATTTCTGTTTGTGTTTTAAGGTCTTTCAATATTCTTTCATCAATTTCTAAAATATTGTTGTAAAGCTCTTTGTAAGCATCTAAAATCCTATTATATGAGATATTGTTACCTATCATTTTTTCTGAAAGAATAATGCCTACAATATCACTTAAATCATGTTTATATATACGTCCTGATTTTAATTTCATTGCAACTAAGTATTCTCCTTTTACAGTTCTAACATCAACGCAATTACAAAATGTTTTATAGTATACACTATGAAGTATCAATTTATCTGTATATGAAGAGGATCTTACAAAATCATTATTTAACCAATCATCTGGTAAATCATACCTATCAGCAACTATTCTTGCTGCTTCTTTTGATATAGATTTTTCAAACATAATAGCATCAATATCATATGTAGAATTTCTAAAACCATAGTTTATTAATGCGGACCCACCACCAATTATGATTATTTCAATCTTAGCTTTTCTTTTGCTTAATCTTTTAAATTCTCTTGCAAATTCATTAAGGTAAAAATCGATGTTTTCTTTATTAATTTCTTTATTCAACATCTCTTATATCTCCTTCTACAATATTAAAATTCAGAAACTCTGGTATCGCATTATCAACGCTATCAGAAACAAACGAAGAGTCATTATTGAAAATATATGAAACATAACTACTAGTAGGATAAATTGGTTTACTAAGCTTGAGCTGCCTTAAATCGTCAAACGATGTATTTAATTCAATGTTGTTTATTCTAGATAAATAATCAATCATAGCTAATAGATATAAACTTTCAGGAAACCATTTCTTCTCATAATATTTTCTAATGATATTTGATTTAATAGTATTTTCAATGAAATTAAGATCGCCTTCTCTTTTTACATCGTGACATACATTACTTTTAAAGATTTCAAAGTTTTGTCTATGTTCTTCTTCTTTCTTTTGTTCACACAATTCAAATAAATACTCCATTTTTATATTCAATGTTTTACATATCTTCATCGCATTTCCAAAAGATATATTAATTACATCGCTTTTTCCATCTAATAAAGCACATAGCGTAGACCATGGAACACCACTTTCTTTAGAAAAACTATATTTTGTATAACCTTTTTCAATTATGTAATCTTCTAATGCTAATTTCATATTAAATTCCTCTATCTATTTTTAATTATATCTAATATCAGATATTTTTCAATACAAAAAAAGAAGATTATTCATCTTCTTTACTGTTTTCACTAGTTTTATTTGCTACAGCATTCTTTATACTTTTATAAATTATATAAATTATCAAATATATCGCAAAGAATACAAAGAACCCTAGAATACCAGAAGCAACATCATAAAAATCCATGGTTCCAGTTCCTGAATATGCTTGGCCAATTTCTACTGCAAAAGAAACAACAATAATTACCGTAAATACATAAGCAAAAGTAACAATAAGTGTAGCACCCTTTTTTGCTAACCATTCGACTATTGGTTGCATCAAAAACATCATTCCAAAGCCAAAAATACCTATTATTAGAAAATGTAATTGTTTATCTGTTAAGAAAAAACCTCTTCCGTCATTAATAGATAGGAATTTACTATGTAAACGAATTATTAACTGCACAAAATAATATATCAAACTTTGCATATAACAACCTCTTAAAATATTATACTCTTATCCTAACACTTATGATAAAGACTAACAAAAAGATTAACAAATTGTTAATCTTTCTTCATCTCATTTAGTTTCTCTTGATACTCTTTTAATTCGCGATCATTTGCAAATACAAAATGATCATCCGAAACTTCTCTAAGAATTGGTTTTTCACCTGAAAAATCACGAATAGAATCATCGTATATAACAAGTTCCTTAGCCTTTTCAATTTTAGGGTCAGGCATTGGTACTGCTTGCAATAATGATAACGTATATGGATGAAGCGGATATTTAAATAACTCATCAGTAGGAGCAACTTCAACTATACGGCCATTATGAATAACGGCAATCCTATCGGCAAAATATCTAACAACAGATAGATCATGAGCAATAAACATATAAGTCAAACCGCGTTCTTCCTTAAATTTATTCATTAAATTTAATACTTGAGCACGGATTGAAACATCAAGAGCCGAAATAGGTTCATCTGCAATAATAAATTTCGGTTCCATAATCATCGCTCTAGCAATACCGACTCTTTGTCTTTGACCGCCAGAAAACTCGTGCGGATATCTAGATTTGTGCTCTGGTAATAGACCAACTGATTTTAAGGCTGCATCAACCTTAGCTTCTCTGTCTTCTTCGGATTCATACAAGTGGAAATTATATAAACCTTCTGACACACAATAGTCAATTGTTGCTCTTTCGTTCAAAGAAGCAGCAGGATCTTGGAAAATCATTTGTATATTTCTTATAACTTCTCTTTTATCTTCATTAGAGATCTTGCCATCAATACGCTTTCCATTAAACCAAATTTCTCCATCAGAAATTGGATTTAAACGCATTATAGAACGTCCAATAGTAGTCTTTCCTGATCCAGATTCACCTACTAATCCAAATGTTTCACCTTTATAAATATGAAAGTTAGCGTTTTTTACAGCTCTAAAACCTTTATTTTTTCTACTATTATTGAATGTAACTTCTAAATTTTTAACTTCTAATAATACTTCTTTGTTATCTATCGCCATACACGCCTCCTTTCTTAGTCATATCCAACATTCTCTCATGTAGAGTTTTAATTACTGATGGAGGATCGATCTTTGGTGCTCGTGGATCTAATAACCAAGTTTTTGCCCAATGTGTTTCTGAAACATTAAAAATTGGAGGTTCTTGTTCAAAATCAATTTTTAATGAATAATTGGATCTTGGCGCAAAAGCATCACCTTTAATTTCTTCGAATAATGAAGGTGGTGTACCTCTAATCGCGAATAATTCTTCACCTTTTAATCCTAATTGAGGCAGTGAACTTAATAATCCCCATGTATAAGGATGCTTAGAATCGTAGAATATATCCTCAACTGTACCATATTCAATAATTTGACCAGCGTACATAACAGCTACATAGTCAGCAACATTTGCAACGACACCTAAATCATGAGTAATATAAATTGTTGTAAATTTATATTCATCAGCTAATTGTTTTATTAAGTGAATAATTTGAGCTTGAATAGTAACATCTAATGCTGTTGTAGGCTCATCACAGATTAATATTTTAGGACGACATGCTAAAGCAATAGCAATAACTATTCTTTGGCGCATGCCACCTGAATATTGAAATGGATATTCATCATATCTTCTTTCAGGATCTTTGATACCAACTTTATCCATTAATTCAATTGCTTCTTGTTTAGCTTCAGCTTTTGATTTGCCTTGATGTTTCATAATAACTTCTGATATTTGATAGCCAATAGTTCTAACTGGATTTAATGAAGTCATTGGGTCTTGGAATACTGTAGCAATCTTTTTACCACGTATTTTTTCCCAATCAGAATCCTTTTTAAGTTCTAAAAGATTTTCGCCTTCAAACCAAATTTCACCATTAGATACTTCACCGTTAACTTCTAACATACCAGTAAAGGTTTTAGTAAAAACTGATTTACCGGAACCTGATTCACCAACAATTGCAACAACTTTACCTTCTTCAAAATCTAAAGAGACATTTCTAATAGCTGTTAATACTCTATCTCTAACCTTAAATTTAACTTCGAGGTCTTTAACTGATAAGATGATATTTTTTTCTGACATAATGGCCTCCTTAAATCATGTGGGTTCTTGGATCACTCGCATCCGCAAGTGCCTGACCAACGATATATAACGAAACAGAGATAACAGCAGTAGTGATAACTGGTATCCAGAATAAGTATGGAGCACTGGTCATATATGGAGAATATTTTTGAACCATCTGACCTAAAGACGCAAATTGCTGTCCTAAACCAACACCCATATATGATAAAGCTACTTCATAAGAGATAAATGAAGGAACATCTCTTGATACACTTGTGATAATAATTGAAATTAAATAAGGTAAAATATTATTTAAAATAATCTTCCAAGTAGGAGTTCCTAAACATTGTGATGCAAGATTATATTCTCTATCTCTGATAATCATAACTTGAACACGAATGAAATATGCAGTTCCTATCCAAGAAGTTACACTCAAAGCAAATATCAATTGCCAGAAACCACCACCAAGAGTATAAACTAGTATCATAGCAATTAAAGTTGTTGGTATATTAGATAAGACATTATAAACTTCAATCATAATAACATCCATCTTCTTTGAGAAACCCCAGAACATACCAACAATGATACCGATTGTTTCAGTAATTAATGTTGCCATAATAGCAATAAATAAAGAGTTTCTTGCGCCAGACCATAAGGCATCAAATAAAGAATTACCCTTATCATCAGTACCAAATATATATTGCGTAGATTTAAACGGTCTGATGTAGTGCATAGCTTTATTATTGATGTTAGGTGTTTTCATATGATCATAACCAGAAAATATAGGTTGAATGAAAGCAAATAAAACAACTGTTATAGCTATAACTAACATTAAAATAGCAATCTTATTAGAAAAGAATCTTCTAAAAACAGAACCCCAATATGAATATTTAGGAGCAGCTATATGTTCAGAGGCGGAATCATCAGCTATTTGAAATTCAAATAAAGACTTATCAAAATTATCTTGATTATTTTTTTCAGACATTATTTTTTACCTCCTCTAGCTTGAAGTTGAATTCTAGGGTCAACAACAGTCATTAATAAGTCACCTAACAATACAGAGAATATTGATAAGGCAGCAAATATAAATGCTAAAGTTATAACCATATTATTATTCATTTTATTAATTGAATCTGGTAACATCTTACCCATACCAGGAATTGCGAATGCTGATTCAGTAATGAAGGCACCAGAAATACATAGAATTATCGAACCAGGAATACCATTTACAATAGGAATTATAGCGTTCTTTAATATATGTTTAGTAAATATTTCTCTTTGTGATAAACCTTTAGCTTTAGCGAATTTAACATAATCAGCGTTAGATTGGTCAATCATATATCTTCTTGTCCAAGTCATTAAACCAGGAAGCGATAATAATGACAAAATAAATAATGGTGCTAAATAAGATTTCACATTATTAAAACCTAACATAGGGAATTTATCTGGTAAACCAAATAAAGTAGCGCCTATTTGTCTAACAAAGAAAATCAGGGCTAAAGAAGGTAATGCGATTATAAAGTTTATAAATGCAACACCAATCTTATCCCAGAAACCGCCCTTATTTCTAGCCATACCCATACCAGCAGGAAGACCTAAAGCATAGGCGATTATTAAAGAGATAATACCGAAAATATAAGATGTATTAACCATAGATGGTGATTCATAATAACTCTCGCAATCAGCATAGTTATCAGTAAATCTCGTAGAATCTAAGTGATCAATATTTGGTTTAAATTTTGCAGTCATTTGTTTTAAAGGACTTTCTTGTTGTAAACCTGTAGGGAAAGTTTGCATAAAAGCTTTTTGTGATCCCTGTCCTTCATTAATAACTGTTAAAGTACTCATACCTGATTTAGTAGGATATGAAATACCAAAGTTTAGTCTAATTTTATTTTGATGGATAAATGGGAATCCATGGCCAAAATAAAGTTGATATTTATATTCACATCCACTACATAAAATAGCAGGGAAATTATTGTCATCTTTACCAATATAGTATTTTTTCTCGATATCAGTGCTTATAACACCAGTATCAATATAATTTTTTTGAACGAAATTTTTATTATCAATTTTTATTAAATTACCCCAGAAGTGGAAAATTAATTCTGGAATTGTATAATCATGTGTCGCATAAGGCGTTTTATTACGGAAATATTCAATAACGTAATCTTTTTCTTCGAATTCTTTTAAAGCAGCTTTTTGTGCTTCTGAACCATTAACCTGACATCCAGCAGGATCTTCAGATTCAGCACATATTTCACCAATTCTAGCAAAATGCAAATAACCTAGTTTTTGATACATATTTAAGCGATAAGCTGTTTTAGTATCACCAGTTAATTTTTTATATGCTTGGTCATTGTCTAATAACTTAGTACGTGGAATCAAAGTAAAAATCATTGTTATGACAATAGAAACAACAATAAATACAGAAATGATTGAACGTAGTATTCTTTTGAGTATATATCCTTTCATACAAGTACCCCCGTATATTATACAAAAGTAGCAAACCAGTAAATACTGGTTTGCTACTTAATAGACATCAATATATTAGTCTAATTAGTTACCAGCTTCCCAAGCAGCTTGCGCAGCATTATATTGTTCAGTAGTAACGATATCTTCTTGAAGTTGTAATCCCTTTAATTTATATTGAGATACACCTGTAGAATAGATACCAGAGAATGGAACGCCGTGAGATACTCTCATAGTTCTAACTTTTTGTGATGTAGGAACATATAATGCATGAGCTAATAAGTAAGCGTCAGCTTTAGCAAATGCTTTATAACGTTCGTCTAAGTCACCCTTGATAGCATCAGCAGCTCTATATAAGTCTTCATATTCATAGAAGCCTACGGCAGTCTTAACATCATCATCTTGACCAAATTCAGCATTATCATGTAAACCTTTATCAGTTAAACCACATGCTTGCATGTAGTAACCATCAACTGGTGAATAGATTTCTGTGAATGTCTTAGGGTCAACATAGTCAGGGCCCCAACCAGTAAATGTAGAGATATCATAGTCAGCTTCTGTCCAGTCTTGTGAATAGTAAGCGATATTTTGAACAGTGTCAGAATCTCTCATAACTAATTCAATAATAATTTGTCCATCAGTGTTTTCTTCGATAGATTGTTTCATAGATTGACCTTGTTTAACTAGTCTATCAGAAGTTTCGATAACTAACATATCTAGATGTACTGGGAATTGAATACCTTCAGCTTTTGCAGCTTCAATATATTCAAGAGCCTTTTCTTTGCTTAACCATGGCCATTGACCATCAGCTAATGAAACGTTTTCGCCAGTTAAAGCAGCGTATTCTTGTTCTACTAGAGTACCATATAGAGTACCATCACTTAATGTTACTAAGTTAGGAACACCATTCATGTTTCTTAAAGTAGCCATAGCAACTTCATCAGGAGAAGATGTCTTTAAGTAAGCAGGAACATCGAATGCAGCTTTTAAAGCTTTACGGAAGTTTTCGTTTCTAATAGCAGCTTTTGTATTTTCAGCTAAAGCAGTATCAGTAGCATAGTTAGTGTTATCATAAGTTACACGGTTATAGTTGAAAACAACACCGAATGCATAAGCATTTGGAAGTGAAGTAGTTAGATAACCATCATACTTAGCTTTCATAGCATTGAACATTTCATCGCCCCAAGAAGTAGCAATACTTGCTGCAGCGTATGTATTTTGTTCAAAACCACGAATTGTTGAATATGGATCTGAACCATCATCATAGATGATAGTAACTTTATCAAAGTTAACTTTATCAGCATCCCAGTAATTAGTGTTTTTCTTTAATACAGTTGATGATTGAACATCGAATGATTCAAGAATGAAACCACCATTATAAAGAATTGAATCAGGAACAGGTTGACCAAATGTACAGTTAGTTACATCAGGAGTGCCTAATTTACAACCTTCACCCTTACCTTCTAAGAAACTTCTGTTAATTGGATAGTAAGTAGTATATTCTACCATTGTGTAGAAATAAGGAACTGAACTAGATAGTGTATAAACAACTGTTTTTTCATCTGGTGCAGAAATACCAACGTTAGCCCATGCTTCATCAGAGAAATCACCGTTATTCATATAATCAGTGAAACCTACAACATCAGCAGCAACATTTGAAGTACCTGATTGGAATTCAGCAGCATGTCTTAAACCAGTTACAAAGTCATCAGCTGTAACTTCAGCATATACTTCACCATTAGAAGTTACCCATTGAACACCATCTCTTAAGTGGAATGTCCATACAGTAGCATCATCATTTGATTCCCAAGATTCAGCAAGCGAACCAACATAAGAACCATAACTATCAGCTTCAACTAAACCATCAACAAAGTTAGCATTGATTTCATGGTCTGTAGCTAATGCAGTTGTTACATAGTCCATATTACTAATTTCTGATGAATCTGGATAAGTATACTCATTAGTATTAGTTAATTTTAGTGTAGAAACATCAACAGCATTGGCATCGAAAGTAGGTTCTTCAGTTTCGCCACCTTCAGAAGGAGTTTCTCCACCATTAGCAGAGTTGTTAGTGCAAGCAACTAGTGAGAAAACCATTAGTAAGCTTAACAATAACATAAATAATTTTTTCATATTTTTCTTCCTTTCTTTTGTAGTTAGACTACATATAAAATATTTTATACTATATAACTTGCTTAATTCAACAATCTGCAGAGAAAAAAACGCATTTTTTTCAGATTATTTTCATTTTATGAAAATATTTTCATTAGGAAAAAATAAGGAATATTTAATATTCTGGTGAATAATGTATTGAAGGATGTCTTTTTATCTATGAAACATTACATTAAAACTAAAAATTTAAATTTAAAAATGAGCAAAAATCCTCATGTGTATTATTCTGATAGTATTATCATTTATGATGGTAAAGTTTTTAAAGGTGAGCAAATAAAACCTAATTCTAATAATACAAAAGAAACAGAAAATGCTGTGTGGCTAAGCAAAACATTTAATATAGATGTCTATATAATGCCTGAAATAAGGCAAAATGGTATAAAAACTTATGATTACTTACTGGATTCTTCAAAAGAAGCGTGGGATTTAAAGGCAAATATTACAGGTAATTCAAGAAGATTGGTTAAAAATAATATAGATCAAAAGCAAGCAACATCATATATTTTTGATTTTTCTAAAACATCTTTATCCATTGCGGAAATAGAGGAGAGAATAGATTATGCATTTGCAACAGTAAGTTACCTAAAAACAATAATATTAAAAAAGAACAATGCATTTATTGGTATATACAAAAGAAAAAAGTGACGAGAATCCCTTCGGCAAAGTCGTCACTTTACAAGTACATTTTAAACTATTTATTCTTAAAATACAAATTCTAACAAAATAAATGTAACTTATCTTTTGTATTTCCGCTTATTCATATAATACTGAAATAAGTCTGTTTAATAAGATAATAAATATATGTTTCCTTGTG
>CADBMV010000062.1 GCA_902795865.1 uncultured Erysipelotrichaceae bacterium
CAAATAAATCTTAGATCTAAATCAAACAATTTATAATATATTAAATTAATTACATACACAAATCCTACTAATAAAATTGCAAGTATAAAAGAGAATACAAATGCCCAAAAACTAAAGTTACCATCATTTATACCTTTTTTCTTATTCCTACTAATTCTAATTAAATTAGTAATAAGCATCACAATTATTAAAGTTAAATACCAACCCACAAAACCATTACCAATTGTCATTCTAAAGATATTTTCTGGTATAGGCAGTAGGGCATGTCCAAGCTGACTCATAAATGGGAATGATAAGCCTGAGATAAGTATTGTAAAGATTGCAGATTTCCACCAAGAGCTAGGTTTTACTATATTGTTTATATCAGGTAATTCATCAACCATATATTTAAATACTTCAGTGCTTAATAATATATCTAATAGTGGGAATAAACTAGCTAAAACTAGAAGCATTGCTGCTAAAACTAAATATTCTTTATTTTTAGCAACAATATTTGAATTATCTATCTTATTTGGTAAACCAATAGTATTATCAAACCAATCTAATGCTGCTTCTAGACCATCTATATTATGAGTGGTTAAACGATGATTAGTATTTAATAGCTGCATTCTTCTAGCGCTGCCATCGCTAAATTTTCCATAAGTAGTATTCCACATAGCGTTTTGTGCATCAGTGCCCAAAAACTCATATCTTAAAGGAGTCTTTAATAATTCATCATTTACTACTAGTTTATAATCACGGAAATAAGAGAATTCATCGTATTTTGCTTGAAGTAATAAGACATTATTAAAATGAATTTTATTTTTATCGTATACACTATCTCTAAATAATTCACCACATTGTAAAACTATAGCCTTAGGTTCAATATTAGTTCCTGCATAATCAGCTGCAACACTCCAACTTGACCAAGTTCCCATTGAGTGTCCACTTACTCCTAGTTTACTAGAATCCACATAATCTAAACTTGCTAAGAACTTATATGCATCAGAACCACCACATGAACTATCTATAATGGAATTGCCATCACTATCTTTTGAATAAAAATCATTAAAAAAAGATAAATTAGAAAAATTCATCAACAATCTATATCTTTTAGTTCCTGATATCTCTTGATATGTTCCATCATTTTTAGATTCATTTCCATAGTTTGTCTTAACTACATGATTTACATAACCTCTAGAAAGTAGACCAACACTAGAAGAGCCATGCCCATATTCATCTAAACACAATACAACAACACCTCTTCTTGCAAGCTCTATTGCATAAGCTGCACAAGTTTCATGGTCGTTTTGATATCCATGTAATAAGAGAACTCCTGGAGCTTTAGATGAAGATGAGGCTGAAGTAGGTTTATATAATTTATATGTTAAAAAACCTTGCTCAGTATCAATTTGTCCATCAAGAATCTCTATAGTGCCTGATCCTTTTTGAATAGTATCCGCCATAAACATACAGACACTAGATAGCACTATAAAAATAAGTAATAAGATAATCGAAAAACCTTTCTTTTTCATAATTTACCCCCTGATATAAAAAACCTCAAAAAGAGGTTTAATATTCTAATTTAGGTCCTTTTATACAATATTTATATATCCAATCTTTAATATCGTAATCGTTATTATTTTTATATTCTCTTAACTTTTCTCTAAAAGTATCTTTATATGTTGGGCTAATAGTTATAAAACCACATCCATTATCAACCATTATCTTATTACTGAATAATAAAGCAGCTCTAACATCACCATCCACAAACAACCTTTTCTCTAAAATATAAAGCATTACATCAATAGCAACTTCAGTATTTGATTTAGTAGGTTGATATATCATTTTCTTAAGTTCTGATATTTGTTCTTCACTTAATTCAGCTTTTATTCCATCATCTAAATCTTTCATTAAAATATCATGAAGTTTTAATAAACATTTATAATCATTATCTACATCAGGATTATTTAATATAAACTCATATGCAGTCTTAAAATTATTATAGGCAATATCTTTTAAAGGATCTTCATCATCATATCTAGACAATATTAAATTATTATTGATGAAATCATCAAGATTATTTTTAACATAAGCTAGATTTTGACTCCTACTTAAAACAAATTTATTAATCATATATACCTTAATAATATTATAAACCATGTTTTAACAAATAAGATATAATTATAAAAGATAGAAAGAAGGAAAGTTATGATAAATGATTTAATTAAGTTTATTGATGAAAGTCCTACAGCTTTTAAAGCTATTAGTAATATTGAAGAAATATTGATAAATAATGGATATGAAAAACTAAATAAAGAAAAGATTCAAAAGAATAAAAAATACTATATAACTAGAAATGATTCAAGTATTATAGCTTTTAATATCGGTAAAAAGTTAAGTGATCCTTCTGTTCATATTGTGGCATCACATAGTGATTGTCCTAGTATGAAATTAAAACCAAATCCTATTGTTGTGACTGATATGGCAGTTAAGCTTAATGTTGAGGAATATGGAGGAATGCTTTATAGACCATGGTTTGATAGACCTTTATCAATTGCGGGTAGAGTTATAGTAAAAGAAAAAGGAAAGATTACAAGTCGTATCTTTATGGATGAAGAACCATTTTGTATAATTCCATCAATGGCTCCTCATCTAGATAGAAATATTGAAGATAAAAAACCAGATCTTGCAGTTGATATGGTTCCAATTATTACTTTAAATAAGAATTTTGATTTTAATGCTTATTTAGCAAATAAACTTAAAGTTAAAAAAGAAAATATTTCTGGTTTTGATTTATATTTATATCCAATTCAAAAAGGATATGTTTGGTCAGATAAAAAAGAGTTTTTTACTTGTGGACATATTGATAATCTTGAAAGTGCATATACTAGTTTATTAGGCTTCTTAAATAATTTTAATGACAATAATATTAACATATATGCATGTTTTGATAATGAAGAAGTTGGTTCTTTAAGCAGACAAGGCGCTGATTCTGATTTTTTAAAAGCAAGCATTGAAAGAGTATGTAAAGATTTAAGTTTAGATTATATGTCTTTGATTAATCAAGGTATGATGCTATCAATTGATAATGCACATGGTCTACATCCAAACCATGCTGAATTATATGATTTAAATAATGCTCCTAGATTAAATGAGGGCGTGGTTATTAAATATAATGCTGCTCAATCATATACTACTGATTCATTAAGCTGTGCTTTATTAAAGAAAATTATGGATGATCATAAAATTAAATATCAATACTTCACCAATAAAACAGGAAGAAGAGGTGGAGGCACTCTTGGTAATAAGGCTAGTAGACATGTATCAATTTTGAGTGTAGATATTGGTCTTAGTCAATGGGCAATGCATTCACCTGTTGAAACTGCAGGAGTTAAAGATGTTAAGTATATGGTGGATACTTGTAAATACTTCTTTAAGGCTCATATAAAAGTTAATAGTGATAACTCATATACAATATAGCTATGGAAAATAATGTATATATAAATGAAATATTTGAAACCATCGATGCTGCTGATGAAGCATTAAGATATCTTTATGATGCTAAAGAAAGTTTAGCTAGTGCTAGAAGATGGGGTATATTAGATATTTCTGGAGGTACTATTTTTTCTACAATGTTTAAAAGAAAGAAGATGTCCATTGCTCAACAAAATATGAATAAAGCTAAAGAAGCTTTAAAAAAGTTTACTGAAGAACTTGATGATATTGATAATTTAGTAGACTTAGACTTTAAGATGGATGATTTTCTATCGTTTGCTGATTACTTCTTTGATAATATCTTTACTGATCTACAAGTGCAAAGCAGAATCACTGATGCAAGAAATAAGATTGATTATACAATTAATGCTATAGAAACAATAAGAAGTGAATTAGTTGAAGAATTGAATAATGTTGATTAAAAAAGAACTCTTAGAGTTCTTTTTGGTTTATTTAAATGATTAAATTTTCTTTACATCATATGCTTGAGGTCCTTTTTCGCCATCATTTACTTCGTATTCAACAGCTTGACCTTCATCTAGAGTCTTATAGCCATCAATTTGAATTGAAGAGAAATGTACGAATACTTCTTTTCCATCATCACCAGTGATAAAGCCATAACCCTTAGCAGCATTAAACCACTTAACCTTACCTGTCATAAATCCCCTTTACTAGCAACTTTATATATATGCAATATCATTTTAAAATAAATAGTATGGTATTGCAAACTTTTTTAGAAGATAAAAACTTTTAACAATTAAGATAATATATAATGAACATAAAGGAGCTTAAAGTCATATGATTTATCCAAAATTTATAAAAAAACAATCCAAAATAGGTATATGTGCACCAAGTGCAGGAGTGGGGCACAAATTAGATTCTTTATTAGAATCTAACAGATATTTACGTAGCTTAGGTTATAAAGTAAAAGAAACAAAATCAGTAAGAGTTGATAACGAAAGATCTACAACTGCTAAAAAAAGAGCTGAAGAGTTAGATGAATTATTCTTAGATAAAAGCGTTGATATGATTTTGTGTGCAACAGGTGGTGATTACATGCTTGAAATAATGCCTTATGTTAATTTTAAGCATATTAAAGATAATCCTAAATGGATATCAGGTATGTCTGATCCAACAAATATTCTTTTCACAATAACAACTTCACTTGATATCGCAACTCTATATGGTAAAAATGGTGCAGGCTTTGTTTTTGAAAGCGATAGATCTCAAGATACTTTCTTTGAATATATAAAAGGTAACATCATTAAACAAAAATCATATAATCGCTACCAAGATTTTATTGAAACAATTAATGATGAAACAAAATTTAAACATCGAGTTAATTGGCTTAGTAAAACTGATACTAAGATTAGTGGAAGATTAATAGGTGGATGTATTGAAGTAATCGCAAAACTGATTGGAACTGAGTTTGATTATACAAATGAGTTCATTGAAAGATATAAAGATGATGGTATCGTCTGGTTTTTTGATGTCTTTAATATGTCTTCGTATGAGTTTTATTTAACCCTACTTCAATTTAAAAATGCTGGATGGTTTAAATATTGTAAAGGTGTATTAATTGGTAGAGTTGCTTTTCCAAAAGTTGAAAATCCAAAATTAGATTATATTAAAGCTGCAGATAAAGCACTTGGAAATATTCCACATATTTGTGAAATGGATTTAGGACATACTGAACCAGGTATGACTTTAATCAATGGTGCTTTGATTGATGTGGAATATAAGAATAATAAAGGTAGTATTTCTTTTAAGTTAAAATAATAGATCTTATAATTAAGTTAAAGCCTTTAGGTAATATGTCAAGTAATTGACTTATTATAAATTAATTAGTTCTTTGAAAATAGCGCACTACGAAAACATCTTTTGA
>CADBMV010000063.1 GCA_902795865.1 uncultured Erysipelotrichaceae bacterium
CCATCTGTAGATAATGTTTCTCTATCTTTTAAAACCATACCAGAAATATCTGTCATATCAGAACCATCAATAGATAATTCATTTAATTCAATTATTTCACTAGTTGATTTAAGTTTGCCATTTTCAAATGTCGCAAATTGTCCATTATCTAAAATTATTATTCTATCTGGAGTTTGTCCCATTTGTGATGCAACTTCAGCATTCGCAATAAGTGCTGCATAATCACCTTTAACAGGTAAATAATATTTAGGTCTAGTTAAAGATAACATCATTTTTAAATCTTCTATTGATGAATGCATAGATAAGACTTCTGCAGCAGATACTTTAACAATTCTTACTCCTGCACGATATAAATCATTTTCCATTGTTGAAGCATCTTTTTCAGTACCTGGAACTACAGGAGAAGCAATAATAACAGTATCTTCTTGATGAAGTTCTATTATTCTATCTTCACCGATAGCAATATTATTCATTAGTTTAAATACTTGATTACCAGATCCTGATACTACACATACAACGTCTTTTAAATTATTATTAAAATCTTTCTTATTGATGATGATATCTTTAGGTATCTTATAATAACCCAAATCATCAACAATATTTAACATTTTGACATGTTCATCATCATAAAAGAATACTTTTTTCTTATATTTATGTGCTAATTCTAATACTTCAATAATTCTAAATAAATTCTGTCTATATAATGTAACAATAATACGTTTATCAATTTCTTCAAAATAATGTTCAACATGATCAGTAATACGATGTTTAGGAGCAGTATAACCTTTTCTAGAAGAACCTGTAGATTCAGATAATAATACTAAAACATTATTCTTTCCCATTTCCGATAATGCATTAATATCCATAGAAAATGCTTTATTCAAGAAATCATAATCAAATACAAATTCAGATGTATAGACAATCATGCCACTATCACTTTCAAAAGCAAATCCCACTCCATCAGCAATAGATTGCATAACTGGGAAAGTATGTATAGTATGACCAGCTACTTTAAAAGTGTCATGTCTTTTAACTATATTAATATGTTTATTTTTTAGTTTATGTTTCTTTAAATCTAATTCAATTAATTTAGCTGTTAAAGCAGTTGCGTATATTTCTATATCAATTTGTGATAAAAGATGTCCTAAGCTAGACATAACATCATCATGACCATGAGATATAAAAATACCTTTTACTCTATCTTTATGTTCAAGAATATAAGTAAAATCAGGAATGATATATTCAATACCAAGTTGCTCATTTTCACTAGGATACTTTAAGCCAGCATCCACAATAAAAATATCACCATCAATTTCCACTAGGTACATATTCTTGCCATCTTCGTCAAGACCACCAAGTGCCATTAAACGTATTTTTTGCACTAATTATATTCCTCCAAAACTAATAAAATTATAAAATATATAATAAATCTTTTCAATTATATAACAATCTTAAACCATCTTTATTTAATTCATATACCTTATCTACTACCTCATTAATAAACTTTCTATCATGTGATACAGAAATAATAGTTCCACTATAATTATTCAATATCTCTCTTACTTTAGGATTAGATAGAGGTGACAGATTTCTAGTAGCTTCATCAATTAATAAGACATCACATTTATCTAAAATCATTTTTATAAGCAATATCTTACATTTTTGACCTTCAGATAATTCAGCAATAGAATGATTCATTTCTTCTTCTTTAAACTTTAAAGCACCTAAATAGTTTTGTATTCTAATTCTATCTTTAATACTTTCCTTATTCCATAAGTATTCAATAGGATTAAGATTATAATCCATTACTTCATAGTAATTTTGAGGTATATATCCTAATTTAATATCAGATCTATCTTTAAGAATCTTATAAATTATTTTAATTAAAGTAGATTTACCTGAACCATTATTACCAATAATACATATCTTATCTTTACCAAGAACTTTTAAATGAATTTTTTTAGACAATAATCTATCATTTATCTTTAATTCATCTAAAGATAAATCTAATATTTCTTTATTTGGATTAATATCTATATCATCAAAGAAAATATTGATAGCTTCTTCTGGTTCATATTTTTTAGTTAAATTTTCTTTTTTAATATCTAGATTCCTTTGTAAAGCCTTAACTGCATGCATCTTCTTTTTTAATAGACGACCTGAATGAGGATCAGCTCTAGTAATTGTTTTTTGGGCATGATCTACTTTTTGATATATTTGTCTCCATTTATCTAGCTGTTTATTAAATTCTGCTTTTTCCTTTTTCGCAAGCATATTTGTCTTATTAATTAAATCACTACGATATTTTAAATACTCATTATATGTGCTACCACTATATGTCATATGAGCTTCAGTTTTTCTTTTTAATTGTTCAAGATGCAAGATACCATTAGCACATCTTTCAAGTAGTGATTCATCATGACTAATAAATAAAACTGGTATATTTAAATTTAAAATAAATTCTTCTAACCAGATTAGTGATTTTAAATCAATATCATTAGTAGGTTCATCAAGTAATAAGATATCTGGAAAATTATAAAGTATTTTTAATAAAGATACTTTGATTTTTTCACCACCTGATAGTGTTTTCAGTTTACGATTTTCTAATAAATCAATATTAATATTTAAATCAACAGTTAATGAATATAAATGATTGTAGTCAATATCATCATTTATATATTCTAATACTTCTAAATCTAAGTATTTTTCTTCTATAGTCTGTGGTAAATAAGAAATCCTATCACTACAAATAATTTCTCCTTCATAAGATACATAATCACTTACATCTATTCCTGCAATTATTTTAAGTAATGTGGATTTACCATTACCTTCTTCACCAATTAATGCAATCTTATCATTATTATTTAAAGTAAATGAAAAGTCTTTTAATAAAACTCTACCAGTATGAGTTGTGATTGTTAAATTGTTTATTTTAAGCATATTAAATTAATCTCCTTTCACGCTTTGGAAATATTTCAACTTATTAAAGCGTTATCTAAGTTGTAAGGAAATTAATTCTTCATCTATTTACACCTTCACCATTTCACCATTTAAGGAAAAAGATAATACTTTTGTAATCTTAACCTTAACAATTTGTCCAACTTCAATATTATCACCTGTAAAATTCACAAGTTTATTCTCTGGAGTATAACCAGAATAAACATTAGAATTTCTTTTACTTAAACCATCTACTAATACTTCAACTATTTGATCTTGATACTTTTGATTGTTTTTATTTGCATAATAAGCAACTAATTCATTTAATCTTTGTAGTCTTTCTTCTTTAGTTTTTTGATCTATTGTATCTTCAAAATTCGCAGCTGGTGTACCACTTCTTTTTGAATAGATAAAAGTAAATGCATTATCATATTCGCAATGTTTTACAGCACTTAAAGTATCTTCAAAAGCTTCATCAGATTCATTTGGAAAACCTACAATAATATCTGTAGAAAAAGCAAAACCAGGTAATTCCTTTTTTAATTTATCAAATAGTTCAAAATATTCTTCTCTAGTATATCTTCTATTCATTCTTCTTAATACTTCAGAATTACCAGATTGAATAGGAAGATGTATATAAGGCATAATATTTTTATTATTTTTTATAGCTTCAATCATCTTATCATTAAAATCCCAAGGATGAGATGTCATAAAACGTATTCTTGGGATACTAGTTTTAGCAACATCATTTAATAAATCCGCAAAACCATAATCATCACCTAAATCTTTACCATATGCATTAACATTTTGTCCTAGTAAACATACTTCTTTATAGCCCTGTTTAACTAATTGTTCAACCTCAAAAATAATATCGTTTTTATCTCTAGATCTTTCTTTCCCTCTAGTATATGGAACTATACAATAGGTACAAAATTTGTCACAGCCATACATTATATTTACCCAAGCTTTATGCGACATAAATCTTGTTGCAGGAACAGATTCAACAATCTCACCCATCTTAGAGAATACTTCTACTTTTCTTTGTTTAGTAGTATTAACTTCATATAATAGCTTAGGTAAAGAAGTAATATTATGTGTACCAAAAATAATATCAACTTGACGATATTTTTCCATTATTAATTTAACTGTATCTTCTTCTTGTGCCATACATCCAGCAATACAGATAATTAAATCAGGATTATTAGTTTTTAATCTTTTTAAAGCACCTACTTCACCTAATACTTTTTCTTCAGCACCTTGTCTTACTGCACAAGTATTTATAATGATGACATCAGCTTTTTTATCTTCATCAGTACTTATATATCCCATAGCATCCAATAAGCCTGCCATGGTCTCAGAATCTCTTTGATTAGCTTGGCAACCATGAGTAATAATAAAATATTTTTTATCTTTACCAAGATTAATATATTTTTCATCTAATGAAAAAGTTACAGTATCAACACTGTCCTTACTTCTTCTTCTAGCATCATTTATTGAAGGTAAAATATAATCGTTTTTCTTCATAGTTATATCTTATCAAAAACAATAAAAAAACCAAGTTTTCACTTGGTTTTGAATAATAATTATTCAGAAATAGCAGCTACTGGGCATGTTGCAATGCAAGCACCGCAGTCAACACATGTTTCTTCGTTAACTACTGACTTACCTTCTTCATCAAGGCTTAAAGATTCAGTAGGACATACACCAACACATGCACCACAGCCAATACATAATTCTCTATCAATCTTTACTGGCACTTCACAACCCTCCTTTACTTCAAAAACATTATAACACCTGAATATATAGGTTAGTAAAGGCTAACCGTACTTTACTCAACTCCAGTTTTTTTTAATCTTTTTTTATCTCTAGATTTAAGAAGTCTAATTGATCTTGATCTACAATATTTGGTGCATCTGCCATTAGATCGTATGCTGTTGCAGTCTTAGGGAATGCTACTACATCTTTGATGTTATCTGTACCAGATAGTATCATAACTAATCTTTCTAGACCTATACCTACTCCACAATGTGGTGGTGCACCATATTCAAATGCTTCAATAAAGAATCCAAATTTGTTTTGAATTTGCTCCTTAGTTAAACCTAAAGCATCAAAAACTTTTGCTTGCATTGTTGAATTATGGATTCTAACAGAACCAGATAATAATTCATAACCATTTAAAACTAAATCATATGCTCTTGAATAACAATTTGCTTGATCTGTTGTTAATTTATCAACATCTTCATCTTTTGGTGCAGTAAATGGATGATGTGCTGCTACCCATCTATTTTCTTCTTCTGAATATTCATACATTGGAAAATCGGTAATCCATGCAAAAGCATACTTATCTTTATCAATTAACTGTAAATCTTCTCCTAGCTTCTTTCTTAAAGCTCCTAGAGCAGTTTGTGATACTTTTGGATTATCAGCTACGATAAATAAAACATCGCCATTTTCAATATTTAAATGCGTCTTTAATGAATTTTTTTCATTATCACTTAAAACATTATTTAATGAACCAGTAAATGTATTATCATCATATTTTAAATATGCTAAACCTTTAGCTTTATATATCTTTACAAATTCTGTATATTCATCAAATTTCTTTCTTGATAATTTACTAGAAACATTCTTAATCAATAAAGCTTTAATCAATCCATTATTATTAATACAATTCTTAAATACTTCAAATGATGTATCTTTAAATAAATCATTTAAATTAATCATTTCATTATTAAATCTTAAATCTGGTTTATCAGAACCATATTTATCCATAGCATCTACATAAGTAATTCTAGGAAATTCAAGATTATCAATTCCCTTAATCTCTTTAAAGATTTGTTTCATTACTTTTTCAACTTCATTAAAGATATCATTTTCATCTGCAAAAGACATTTCAATATCAATTTGTGTAAATTCAGGTTGTCTATCAGCTCTTAAATCTTCATCTCTAAAACATCTAGCAATTTGAAAATATCTATCAATACCACCAATCATTAATAATTGTTTATATTGTTGAGGAGATTGAGGTAATGCATAGAATTTACCTTTATATA